>JAICTW010000121.1 GCA_025936195.1 Flavisolibacter sp. | reverse complement strand
CCTTTTTCAAAATGATAAGAATAATTCAATGGTTCTGCAATTAAGTTCCATTGAACTGTTGTACTATCACCCGCATAAATGCTGAACACTTCATCGGTGCTCCAACTTGCACTGCAATGATCAATCACAATGTTTTTATTGTGTGTTCCGCCAAAAGCATCGTCACCACCATTACCATCTACCATTCCACCTTTTTGAAATTTATCGCCCATGCGAAAACGCAGGTAGCGAACAATAATGTTGTTCCCTGATAATTGAACAGAATTATCAGCCAGACAAATGCCATCGCCCGGGGCTGTTTGACCGGCAATGGTTGCATTGGATTTGATGTACAATTTTGAATTCAAATGAATAGTGCCGGAGATGGCAAACACAATGATTCTTGGATAATTTTTTCCCGCGGCATCACGAAAGCTTCCGGTACCATCATCATTCAAATTAGTAACGATAATTACTTTTCCGCCGCGACCGCCGGTGGTGTATTTCCCAAAACCTTCTGCGCCGGGGAAAGCAATGGGCCTCTCGTCTATTTCACCTGATGTTTTTTTTTGCGAAACACAAGACAGGTTTAAAAGAAGCGCCGGGAGCCAAAGAAAAAGATACGAGGGTTTAACTATCATAAAAGTTTTATAAAGCGCATTGACCTGTCGAAACAAAAAGGTGTTGCTTACGGCAACACCTTAAAATTTATTGCAAATACCATCGCGGATCACCGGCGGAAGTTCTGCCTGCAAAAGAACGGTCCTTAATCTGGAAGTTTCCGGCGTTGGGATCTTCCCACAAATCGTAAGACGTACCAGTGTAAACAATTACCGGTGTTATGGGAGCGCTGGATATAACCCGGTCGGAGGTTTCATAGTTGAACGAAGAGCTTATAGTTGTTCCAGATCCCACCCTTATTTCCTTTACACTGGTGCTGTCACCATTGGTCTTTCCTCTTCCAAAAATGGAATTACTAATAGCAATACCCCCGCTTACATTACCACTGCCGGCATCAACAATGTAATAGGTTCCATTCGAGTAAGGTGCTTCGTTAAATGTGCAGTTTTTAATTGTTACTGAATTCAAAGTGTTCTTTGAACTTACAATAATTCTTTCCGCTTTATAAATGGTGCTGTTGGTAACCGATACATTGTCCACCTTACAGGTAGCATTATCTACTGTAAGCAATCCATAATTGGAAAGACTATCAATAACACAGTTATTGATGATGTAATTAGAAACAGTTGTATTACCTTTTTGTATTCTTGCTACTCCTCTGAAGATTTCAATTGTACTGTTTAAGAACTTCAGCTTTCCAACAGTAGCATCATTGGTGGTATTGAAAACATATTTGCCGCTGTAATCACTGCTGTACATATACAGATCATTGAACTCAATTGAATCAATAGCAGCGCCGGCGCCGAAATTAAAATTACTGGTGAAATAAATAATTGCCTTGGTTGAAGCAGCCGTAAGATCAGCTCCACTTCTTATGGAAATGGTTTTATCAATGTTTGTTGTTGTCGAGATATTGTAAGTCTCACCGCGTTTTAAAAGAATGATGCTTCCGGCCGGAACAACAGGAAGTGTGTCCATCAACAAATTTGGTCTGCCTGTGAAATCCCTTAAGTCTACAATGTTTCCTGTTAAAGGTGCAGTAGTTTTAAACACCAGATATCCTCTACTCCTCGTTCCACTGAAAATTTCTGCAGAATAGTTGGTATTTGCCGAAAGACCGGAAACAATCCTTTGAGATGCTGTTAAATCCGCAGCAGTTAAGTTTATTGTTTTGGCAGTACCCCCCGCCAGAGGAGTTAATACAATAGTGGTTAATCCAGGTGTTGGATTCCATTTCAACAGTACGCCGTTATCAATAATATCAGATACTGTGAGAGCTTGAAAAATTTGTTCGCCGGTAATGCTGAAGCGGCTGCTAACAAGCCAGTAACGTGATTCCGCGGAAGAACCAACAGCATTGGCCTTCACTCTGGCAAAATAAACTTTCCTGGGTTGAAGTATTGTATCGGTAAGAACAATCGAATTGGTGTCAATCACTTTGCTCAATAATGGAGTTCCGGCAAAAGTCGAATCATCCGAAAGCTGTATTGTATAAGTAGTAGCCTTTGTACTGAATACATGGGACCAGCTAAGGGTTGCACTGGTCTGGGTCTTATCAATATTAATATCACCAGGTGTAAACTGGCGTGGCAGATTCGCAGGCTTAATGCCTTCTGTTTTGGTACATGATACGGCTGTTATTACAATCAGTACCGATACAAAGAGCCAAGAGATTGAAGGACTATAATTTTTTTTCATGGTCTAATGATTTAATCAGTAACCCGGGTTTTGAGTTAAGTTAGGATTTGATTCCAGTTCCTTTGTTGGGAAAGGAAGTAGTTCACTTTTTCCTGTCTGGAAATTCACCGCATACATATTGGTGATCAATCCGGAAGTAATGCCGCTGCCTACCCATGCCACTCCTTTATAACCGGGAGGTGCGGAAGTAAGATTGTTGTTATAGAAGGATCCTGCCCATACTAATGTAGTTGCTCCATCCAGATAATACATATTTTGCGGAAGCTGATCATAAGGTGCCTGCCGCGTAGCCATTGCATTCAGTATGTTTTTTGTATCGGCAATTCTTTGCGCCAGCAAATTCCAACGGATCAAATCATATTTTCTGATTCCTTCGCTGCCAAATTCCAGTGCTCTTTCTTTTACAATAGCATTGAAGAAATCGGCTTTGCTTAATCCTGCGGGAAGATCAACATCAGCATTCGGAGAGTTAAGAGGCAATCCGTAACCTCGCCTTCTTACCATGTTTACGGCATTATACGCTGCTGCAGTAGGACCACTCAATTCATTTTCAGCTTCTGCAAACATTAAAAGAATATCTGAATAGCGGATCAAAGGCCAGTTCAAATTAAAATTCTGTGCAGCACTCGTCAGGAAGGAAGGATTGGAAGTCCAATCTCTTCTGAATTTTCCATCAAACAATCCAGGGCTAAGAGGCTGACCAACTATCGTAAGATCCTGATTAATGTTATAAGGGGCAACAGTAACATCTCTTCTTAGATCGGTGGAATCAAACAAATAAAAATAGTTAGGAAGGATCCTTATTGCTGAATTTCCTTTTCCATTCCATCTTGGACCATTATAATACCCCAGCTTACTGTTATTGCTTCCACCCATGGCTACTTCCCAAATAGATTCCTGAGCATCTATGGTATGGGCATCAAAATGATCCCGCCAAATAGAAATATAACTTGGGTTAAGGCTATGCTGACCACTATTGATAATGGTGTTGCATTCGTCTCTGGCAATTTGATAATACTGCTGGGGATTGCTGCCCTGCTGCATTTGGCCATTGCTGCGCAAAGAATAACCGGCTCTGAACAAAGCGATTCTTGCTCTCAAGCCTCTTACGGCACCCTGGGTAATTCTTTCATCCAAAGTTACCTCTGATCTCCAGGGCACGATAGTTTCGGCAGTCGCCAGATCATTCAACAGATGTTCATAAATAGTATCACGGTCTGTTTTCTTTTTAAACAAATCTGTTTCTAATGCAGATGGTAATCTTTGCTCTACCACATCACCCCAATTCTTGATCAATTCAAAATAGAATTGTGCTCTTAAGGTAAGCGCCTCACCATACAATCTTTGCAGCTCTTTTTTTTGTGCATCACTTCCATTATTGTATAAATCCATTTGAGGAATATTGTAAATACAAATATTCGCTCTTTCTACTCCCTGGTATAACTGGGCATAAGGACTATACAATTGTGTATTGGCAGGCGTGGCATTGTAGTGTGCAATATCCCTTCTTTCTCCATCGCCAATGGCGCCTTGCTGCCCCATCATCATATCGTTGTCATAAGGATAATACATGCTTAGACGAATGCCATAGCCATTATCGCCGGTCATAGAAGCATATGCACCCAAAACCGCCTTGGTAGCATTATCAACATTGCTGAAAGCATAATCGGTGGTAGCAGATGAAAGCGGCTTTACATCCAAGTATTTTTTACAGGATGAAAAACCTAAAACCGCTGCCGACACAATAAGCAGAGCCGTTATGGACTTTTTAAAAAATTTTGTTCCCATTTTATTTTAAATTTTTTTATTTAGAAACTAAGGTTAACTCCAACGATATAGCTGTGGCTGCGTGGATAAGCTGAGTAATCAACGCCAGGAGTTACGCCGGACGAATTACGTGTGCCCACTTCAGGATCGTAGCCGGAGTAATTAGTAAACACTTTAAGGTTATTGCCGGTTACATAAATTCTTGCTTTTTCTATTCCGGCTCTTGACAAAATGGACTTAGGAAGCGTATAGCCGATGGTTACATTGTTCAATCTTACAAAGCTGCCATCCTCGATGGCCCATGACTGCGCATAAAAAGATTGTGCACTTGTAATGGGCATCCAAATGGTAGCATTCGCATTCAATTTAGCCAACTCAGTAGGATCGGTTACCACAGCACCGTTGCCATCTATAGTGCGCCAGCGTTTATCACTATTCATAATGGCTAACAAGTTTGAATTAGGTGTATAGCCACTTGAGAATTCGAGTTTATTGGCATTGTACACATCATTTCCAAACTGTAAATTGAAGAAGAGACTCATGTCAAAATTCCTGTATTGAAATTGCTGGTTCAAACCACCAACTACTTTAGGGAGTGTGTGACCAATAATGGTTCTGTCGTTATCATCAACAACGCCATCTCCGTTCAAATCTTTAAACCTGATAGCCCCAGGTTGCGGAGGGAAATTTACATTCGTAGCAAAACTAGGTTTCAAAGTATATTTTCCAGTAGCCGGATCGTAATCAAAATCAGATACCTTCCAGAAGCCGTCATTCACTAAGCCCCATACAGACCCTACGGACTCACCAACTTTCACGATATAATCAGAAGGAACGTTACCGCCTGCCCATCCCGAAGTTTCGAGATAGGAAGTTTGATTAGGTCCAAGACTTCTGATTTTATTTTTATTAAAGGAAGCATTGAAATTGGCTGTCCAATTAAAATTCCTGTGCTGCACCACGGTGGCATTTACCTGAAATTCCACTCCACTATTGTCCAGTGAACCCACATTTTGTATCTGCCTTGAATAACCTCCACTTGCAGGAATTGCAACATAGGTCAGAAGGTTTTCTGAACTGTTTTTATAAACATCGGTTGTGAACTGAATCCTGTTATTCAAAAAGCTTACGTCCAAACCGATGTTACGGGAAATATTCTTTTCCCATACCAGAACAGCATTCGCGAGGACTGGAGGGTAATAGACCGTTACAGGCTGATTTTGTAAATAATAATTCGAATTATTGAAAGTGGTTATGTAAAGAAAATCCGATATCCTATTGTTCCCTGCCTCACCATAACCGAGCCTTAACTTTAGATCATTGATAAAACCCACAGATTCCATGAATTTTTCTTTCGATATTCTCCAGGCAAAAGTTCCTGAAGGGAAATAGCTCCAGCGATTGCCGGGTGCAAATTTGGTAGAACCATCGGCACGGAAGGAAAGAGTAAGCAAATATTTATCGAGATAGGAATAATTGATCCTGCCGAAAAAAGAAGCCAGTTTAGCTGTTATATCAGAAGTAGATGGTTTGGGTTGTGTTTGTCCTGTAGGCGGCGTTGGCAAATCCATATTGGCAAATGCTCTTTCAGGAGTAATACCATTGGGAAAATACATGGATGTTACATCCATTTCATTGCGGTTATCCTGATAGCTTTCCTGACCAAGCAAAAGGCTAAGCTTATTGTTTTCACTAAAGCCAGTTCCTGATTTATCCATGGAGAAAGTCAGCACATTGGAATTATCAATAGTAAAACGCCTGGAGTTATCAATTTCGGCAATCGGCATTTCGTAGTTCTTGTTGGCATTGTACGTAAGACTATCATCAAAAGCTCTTTCCTGCCTGTTGGTCAAATCATATCCTAAAGTTGTACGGAAGCTTAAATATTTATTAATGGTGAAATTCAGATAAGCCGTAGCATTAAAGTTGTCGCGAATATCTTTTCTGTATTGCGCCTGATTAAGCAAAATAGGATTGATGAGGCGCAAGCTATTAGCGTTAGTTAGATCCGCATAGTCCTGATCATAATCAAACAAGCCTTCACCAGGTTGCAAAATTGGTTTGTACTTGATAGCCTGCCTCAAATTATTGGTAGCAGAGGAGCCAGCATTAGAAGTACCGGCGCCATTTACAACCGTATTATTATAACGTGTGGTAAATCCAATTTTCAAATGAGAATTAAATGTGTGGTCCAATCTGAAGTTAACCAGCTTACGGTCAAAGTCAGATGACTGCATAATGCCATCTTCTTTATTATAAGTGAGGCTTAGGCTGTACTGAGTGGCTTTATCACCACCGCTTAAAGAAGCGTTGTGCGTTTGCATCATGGCGTTGCGGCCAAACATTTGTTGTTGCCAGTCCACTCCGGGAACCGATTTATATAGATCGAGGTCTTCAAAATGTCCGTAATTGTTCAGAAAATCTGTTTCCTGCTGCGAACTGCCACGGCTTCTTTCATATTGGTACAACACAAATTCATAAGGACTCATTACTTCCAATTTGTTGGCCAGTTGTTTTACTCCTACTAATCCATTGTATGTAATAAGCGGCTTACCAACTCTTCCGCCTTTTGTAGTAATGATCACTACACCATTGGCGCCTCTTGCACCGTAAATAGCAGTAGTGGACGCATCTTTTAATACGTCAACCGATTCAATGTCCTGAGGAGAAATGACAGACAGGGCATTTTCTACCTGCACTCCATCTACAATATAAATAGGTTGGAAGTCCTGTGTGATAGATCCGCCGCCACGAACACGTATTAACACTTGTGCATCGGGAGAACCTTCTGTACCCGTTACCTGCACACCAGCCAAACGACCGGCCAGGGCTTCTGCAGCATTGTTGATCGGAATGTCCTTTAGTTGTTTTGCATTCACCGAAGAAACAGATCCTGTCAGATCTTTTCTTCTAACGGTTTGATAACCTACTACCACCACATCATTCAAGGAATTGTTAGCAATAGTTAATGTTACATTCACAACGGTTTTGTTACCAACCGCAACATCCTGCGTTGCGTAACCAACAGAGCTAAAGGTTAGCACCACATTATCCTTGTCGGGAAT
>JAICTW010000160.1 GCA_025936195.1 Flavisolibacter sp. | reverse complement strand
TCAATGAATGTTCGCTGCTACCCATAGAATAGTGCCGCATTACTTTGCCTGTGCTTATATTCATAATATCCAGGCCGTGTTCAAATGTCCCGATCCATAATTCATTTCCGGCAATCAGCATTCCGTGGATATTGGTGTATGATATACTTCCTTTTGAAGCGTCGGGATGAAAGCAACTGAATTTACCGGTGGCAGGATTGTATTTGTTCAGTCCTGCATCTTCGGTTCCGATCCATAAATTTCCATTATTGTCTTCATGAATCTCACGGACCACATTTCCGCTCAGTGAGTTTTCACCAAACCTTGGAAAGAACTTTTTAAATGGAGTGTGTTGTTTCGGAAAATAATTAACGCCACCAAAATAAGTGCCTGCCCAAATGCCGCCTTCCTTGTCCCTGCAAAAAGTATATACCGCATTATCAGAAATGGAATAAGGATCGTTGTAGGTTTTTTTCAGATTTACTGCATGTCCTGTTTTAGTATTGTAAATAAAGATGCCGGATTCAGTGGCAATCCAGATCTCATCTTCCGACGTTTGAACAAAATTGCGTACAAAAATTTCTGTTTTGTCTTCATTGTACGTAAGTATGTCGGTGTATTTTGATGTAGCGATATCAAAGCTTTTGGCTCCCTGGTTTGATGTGCCGGCCAGGATGGTTCCGTTGTTAGTAGCATACACTCTTTCAATCCATTTGGAAACAGGTGGTTTGGAGTGGGAAAACAGATCGTAGCTGCTGAAGCTATCATGAGCAGGATCATATTTCTTTAAAAAACCGGAAGAAGTGGACACCCACAGAACATTGTTTGATGAAGTGCAAATGGAAGTTGCTTCGAAATAGTTGTTGACATCATAAATTGTAAATTGATTTTTGCTTTCTCTGTATTTGATCAGTGTAAATCCAAGAATAAACCAAAGATTGCCCTGCTGGTCCATCCGTATATCTCTTACTGGTCCGTTCGAAGTATTTTTTAATAATGCAAATCTTTCTGTAGTGGCATTGTATTTATACAAACCTTTTTCGGTGCCGATCCATAAAATGCCATTTCTGTCTTCATAAAGGCTGTGAATAAAATTGTTTCCGATGCTATTGGAATCATCCGGTTCATTGCGGAATATTTTGAAGCTATATCCATCAAACCGGTTCAATCCATCCTTGGTGCCAAACCATAAAAACCCTTTTTGGTCCTGAAGGCAGCAGATCGTGGCATTATTGGAAAGTCCGTTTTCTACCTGGTATTGCCGGAAGGCATAGGATTGCCCGTTAGCACTATTTATAAAAACAGTGAAAAGAATGACAATCGGAAACATCCGTTTCAATAGCAAGGCAAAAAATTAAATGTAAAAAATACGGTTCTAACTTCTTAAATGTAAAATAAGTTTTCTGAATTGGGCCGGGCCCAGCTAAAAATTTAATTGAGATTTTTTGAAGAAATATTGATACGATTTGAAGCGAACGCTAAAAAGAATCTTACCAACTTCATTCCGTAAACTAAGTCTCACACCAACTCCAAACTTATGCGATTGACTTGCTTTAAGCTTCTTAGAAGCTTACCTCGTATTTTTCTTCTCTTCTTTCTTTTCCATTCTCTAAATGGGTTTTCGCAAGGGAACAAAGTCTTCAGAGGTGTGGTTACCGATGCCGCAGGAAAACCTTTGGAAGGCGCTTCTGTTGTGATTAAAGGCACCAACCAGGGCGTGACTACTGATCATGATGGCCGCTTTAGTATTGAAGCCGCAGAAAATGCAACGGCGGTTATTAGTAACGTTGGTTACGAAAGCCGGCAGGTAGTATTTAAGGGTGATAATCCTGTTAGCGTAAAACTTGATCTCACTTCCGGTTCTTTAAATGAAGTGGTAGTGGTGGGTTATGGCACTGTAAAAAAGAAAGACCTTACCGGTTCGGTGGCTGTAGTGAATGTTGACGAAGCAAAAAAAACAGCCAGCTATGATGTAGCTAAAATTTTGCAGGGACAGGTGGCTGGTGTTAGTGTTCAGGGCTCGGGAGAACCGGGCAGCTTTGTTCAGATCAAGATCAGGGGCATCAGCAATTTTGGCGATAACAGTCCTTTGTTTGTCATTGACGGAGTGCCCACGGAAGCTCCTTTTGATTTTTCGATCAGTGATATCGAAAGCATCCAGGTTTTAAAAGACGCATCGGCAGCAGCTATTTATGGTTCCCGTGCTGCAACCGGTGTGGTAATCATTACTACAAAAAAAGGAAGAGTTGGCCCTCCGCGAATTGCTGTTAACAGTTATTACGGCATACAAAATGTACCAAAGAAAATTCCGGTATTAAACAGGGAGCAATATCAAAAAGTAGTGAATGCTGCGGATGTAAATGCAGGTAATTCGCTTGCGCCGGCAAATGATCCGAACAGTCCCAATTATGTTTCCAACATCAATACCGACTGGCAAAGCGAAGCATTAAAAACAGGAATTATTCAGGATCATAACGTGGACCTTTCGGGTGGGTCCGAACTTTTGAATTATAATCTTTCCCTGGATTATTTTAATCAAACGGGTTATCAGGTAGGCCCGCAGGCGTATAACCGCTACACACTTAATTCCAATCTGCAGGGCAAAAAAGGAAAACTGAGTTATGGTACCAAGATAGCCTATAGCTATTCCAAAAAAGGAGATTATGCAACAACCAATGGCCATGCTGTTTTTGGTGGTACGGTCACATCTATGCTCACGGCCATTCCAACCATGCCGGTTTATGATCCTGCCAGGTTGGGAGGATATGGAGGAACAGATCAAACTATCAATCGTGCCATTTCTGCAAATGTGGTAGGAATTAATAAACTGGTGCAGGACTGGGGAGAAAGGAACAGGGTTTTGTTAAATGGTTGGGCTGAATATGAGTTTGTAAAAAACCTCCGGTATAAGATCAATGCCAGCTTTGATAGAACTGATTATAAAAACTATCACTTCGAGCCACGTTTTGATATGGGTTATTATTATGTGAACCAGGAGTATTATTATTTTGAGCAGTTTGGACAGCCTAATACCAGGCTCATTGAAAATACCTTGAGCTATTCATTTGCCAAAAGCGATCATCATGTTGACCTGTTGGCAGGCTACACATTTGAAAAAGGAAATAATAGCTGGATCTCCGGCACTTCAAGAGCCAATTCCGATTTTTTGTTTCAAACTTTTAGCAATGCCAATGCAAGTGCTAACAATATTTCTGAATTTAAAGGGACTTATGTTACCACCGGTTTGTTGGGAAGATTGAATTATAATTTTGCAGACCGCTATTTGTTTACTGCCAATTTCAGAAGGGACGGCTCTTCTAAATTCAGTCCCTCCAAACAGTATGGAAATTTTGCGGGGTTTGCAGCCGCCTGGAATTTGCGTAATGAAAAATTTATTTCTCTTCCTGAGCAGGTAAGCAATCTCAAAATCCGTGCAGGATGGGGAAGGTTGGGTAATCAGAAAAACCTCGGCTATTACGACTGGCAATCCTATATTAATAATGCTGCTAATTATGATTTCACTAATGTACTGGCTCCAGGCGGTACTACGGTTGCCGTTGTTGATCCCAACCTGCATTGGGAAACCACCACTACTAAAAATATAGCCCTGGATATGGGAATGTTTAACGAGAGGCTTACACTGACAGCCGAATACTACGATAAGGTTTCCGATGATATCATTACCTCCATTCCTATTCCGTATTCTGTTGGTTCTATTCCAAGCACCATCACTACCAATGCAGCCTCTGTAAAAAACACCGGTGTGGAACTAACACTGGGATATAAAAATGGCGGAAAGAATTTCACTTATAACATCAATGCTAATTTTTCAACGCTTACCAATAAAGTCTTGAAACTGGGCGGCACCAACAATCCTATTTACGGAGCGGGAAGTAAAACAGAAGTAGGCCGTTCTGTTGGTGAATTGTACGGTTATGAAACCGAAGGATTGTTTCAAACCATGGCAGAAGTGAATGCCCATGCATTTCAGTCGGCTTCAACAGCGCCGGGTGATGTCAGGTTCAAGGCACAGAATCCAAAGAATGAAAATGATCATGGCTACAATTTAACGGATGCAAATGACCGTACTTATTTAGGCGTTACCATTCCTAAATATTATTACGGGTTCAATTTTGATTGTACCTATAAGAGTTTTGATTTCTCCATGTTCTGGCAGGGCAGCGCCGGCAATAAAGTGTTCAATGCCGTGTACCAAGCGTTGATGACAGGACAATATGGGAACCAGCATACAGATGAATTGAATTTTTGGTCAACCTCCAATACCAATACAAAAGTGCCAAGGCCCATCATCGGCGATCCCAATGGCAATAACCGCTTCTCCGATCTTTTTGTGGAAGATGGCTCTTATGTGAAATTGCAAAACATACAGCTCGGTTATGCCATACCGGTAGGAGCATCGGCTAAAAAGGTTATTACAAAACTTCGTGTGTACGTGTCAGGACAAAACGTGATCACCATCAGTAAGTATAAAGGCTATGATCCTGATTTTATCAGCAACGGATTATTTGACCGCGGCTTTGATTATGGATCGTTTCCCAATCCAAGAACACTTATGTTAGGAATCCAGGCAGGATTCTGATTTATTCAACTAATAATAGAAACGTATGAAAATAGCGAATCTAAAATATGTAGCTGCAATCGGGATAACATTGCTTTCAGTTGGATGTAAAAAGCAATTGAATCAGGTGAATCCAAATGCACAAACTTCTGCTTCATACTGGAAAACAGCAGATGATGCGCTGAAAGGAGTGAATGCCTGCTATCAAATGTTTTTAGAAGATGGTGGCTATATGCGCTTTACACCAATTCTCTTAAACGTGCAGGGCGATGATGTGAGAAGTAATAGCCCCTGGACGGCTATTTCCAATGTCGGTAAGTTTCAATTGGGTACTGCAGATGAATCCGGCTATGGATGGACCTTTGATGAATATTATCAAGGCGTATTCCGATGCAACCAGGTGTTGGCAAATGTGCCTGCCATAACCATGGACCAGGATCTGAAGAACAGAATTATTGGACAAGCTTATTTCCTTCGCGGACTTTATTTCTTTCATTTGGTGGATATGTTTGGCAGTGTGCCATTGCCCACCAAAGGAGCCGAAGTAGTAAAGCAATCAAGCGTGGAAGAAGGATGGAACCAGGTGATCAGCGATCTGAAAACAGCCACTGGTTTGTTGCCGGTACAATATTCTTCTGCAAGCGGTCCCGATCAAAATGATAAAGGAAGAGCAACCAAAGGCGCTGCTATGGCTTTTCTTGGTAAGGCGTATTTGTTTAATAAAAAATACACCGATGCTGCTGCACAATTCAAATCGGTAATTGATTTAGGCATTTATGATTTGATGCCTGATTACAAGGATAATTTTACGGATGCTAATGAAAATAATAAAGAGTCCATATTTGAAGTTCAGTTTTCACTAAGCGCCGGAGGTACCGATTTGCAATGGCAGGGTGTACCTTCTTCCACCTGGGGTTTCTATTCTGCAAGAGCGATCACTTTTGCACCGCCAAATTTTGGATGGAGAGATGTTCAGCCGGCCTTTTCAGTCCTCAACGAATTTCACCAGGAAAAAACAGTGGATGGAAAAATTGATCCGCGATGTCTGGCAACTATTTTTTACAACGATACCGTAGATACGCATTTGCCTTCTACGCCAATGTATCGAACAACATTTCAAACAGCTTATGCTGCAAGTCCTGCTTACCTCTCCGACATCTACTGCAAAAAATATGAAAACGCTTACGGAAACAAAGCTGATGAATACGATTGGAAATCCGGCATCAATGAGCGGCTGATGCGCTATGCGGATGTGTTATTGATGTATGCTGAATGTTTAAATGAAACAGGCAATGCGCCGGAGTGTGCTAAGTATATTCAAAAGGTCCGTACAAGAGCAAACTTGCCCGATAGAACAGCAGAATTTTCAACTTACACGCAAGCGCAAATGCGTGATCAGATTGGGCATGAACGTTTGCTGGAATTTTGTTTGGAAGGTCATCGCTTTGATGATATCCGCAGGTGGGGATGGTTGTCCGATCCGGCTAAACTGGCCTGGTTAAAATCAAGAGATCCGGAGTTTAATAGTTATATAGCTGGCAGAGAGTTCCTGCCCATTCCTCAAAAAGAAATTGACAATAATCCGCAGGTAAAACAAAATTCAACGTATTAAAAATTAAAACTTGATCAACGTTTCTCACATAGCAATCGTTTCCATGGGCCGGATGATCAATTCCCGGTCCATGGTTCTTGATACTTTGGGAGAATGGCATCACTATCACTACTGATTAATTGGTATTATTGACTACAAGGAAACTTCCGGATTGATCTAAGCATGAACAGTATTGCGTACATAAGAAAGCTGATACCGAACTATTTTTTTATTGCCCTTGCTTTGTTGGGCGTACTTGCCTCGTGTAATAAAAATCCATCAAAGGACAATCCTTCACCTCCTGTTGATACCACAACCGTTTCATCGGCTTTCGACATCAATTCCATTCATGATACTTACGAAGATG
>JAICTW010000181.1 GCA_025936195.1 Flavisolibacter sp. | reverse complement strand
ATTCGTACGCGATCGTGGGTCACCCGAACCGCAAATATTTGTGGATTCTCTCGCGCGAAAAGACAATGGACGAAGCGCTGTTCAACCAACTCGTGGCGAAAGCAAAAGACAAAGGTTTTCCGACGGCGAAGCTCGTTCGTGCCAATCAGGCTTGTGGTCAATAACCATTTGTTTGTCGTTACAACGCGAGATCAACGTTCCCACCAGATCGCACAAAACAAAAAGCCCCGAAGAAAACTCCGGGGCCGGTTGATGTTGGTTTATAGAACTAAAAATCCTGAAAATCGTCTCCAATCTTTTTAATCCGCGGTTAAAAATCTTTTTTCTTTGTCTTAATCTCTTCCAGCATTTCTTTTACTGCTGCTTGCAATTGAGAATCCTTTCCACTTAAGATAGATTTGTAATCATTTACCACTTTAATATCGGGTTCTAATTGCAAACCCTCAGTTGGTCTTCCTTCTTTACCAATGGTTGCAATCATTGGAATACCAAACACCAATGTGGGATCAATTTGCTGCTCCCACCAAACAGCAGTTCCGGTGCCGGCTACAGGCATGCCAATTAATTTCCCAATACCTAATTCATGATAGGCATAGGGAAAGATATATGCATCGGAGTAATTGCTTTCACTCATTAATACAGTAGAAGGATTAGTCCATTTATTTCTTGGTTCGCCAGAAGTTGGTGTAATACCTTGTGGCGAAAACTTCAAATAAATTTTACCACTCAGGAAGGTCACCAGGTCATCGTGCAGCCATCCGCCACCATTAAAACGGGTATCAACAATCAATGCTTCCTTATCGGCAGCTTTACCCAAAACATCTTCATAGGTAGTGCGATAGCTTCCGTCGTTCATGCCTTGTATGTGCACATAACCCACTTTACCGCCTGAAAGTTCATCTACTTTCTTGCGGTTATTATTTACCCAACGCTGATAAAGCAAACCCTGTTCCTCGCCAGTTGAAATAGGCTTTGTTGTTTCTTCCCAGCGTTGTTTGGTTTCAGGATCGTAAAGACTTAGCAAAGTATTTTTTCCTGTTTTCCTATTAAGCAGTTTTGCCCAATCAAAATCATTGCTCACTTCTTCGCCATCAATCTTTTCAATAATCACACCTTTCTTAATTTTTGTTTTAGCATTGGTAAATGGTCCTCCTTCCAGCACTTCCATTACTTTTAAACCATTGCCATCATAGCTTTCATCATATAACATTCCAAGGCTTGCAGTGGCATCGGTGTTTTGTTGCTGGGGAGAATAACGTCCTCCTGTGTGCGAAGCATTTAATTCGCCCAACAACTCACTTAACAGTTCCTGGAAATCGTAATTGTTATTGATGTAAGGGAGGAATTTGGCATAAGTGTCATGATATTTTTTCCAGTCAATACCGCCTATTTTGGGATCATAAAATTTCTTGGTCACTTGTCGCCATGCATGATCAAAAATGTACGCTCTTTCATCATTCGCTTTTAACACCATTTCTCCATTAACAACAACAGGAGAAACTTTTCCATTGTCTGCATCTACTTTCATAATTCGTCCATCACTTACCACAAACAAACTCTTTCCATCTTTACTAATATCCAAACCGGCAGGACCGCCGTCTAATTTAGCAAGGAGCTTGGTTTCTTTGGTGCGTGGATTGGTTTGCCAGAGGTCATAACCTTTTTCCATTCGTGCAGTAAAGAATAATTTTTCACCATCAGGGCTTAATTGATAACTCGAAATATTTCCTGAGTTGATGGTCAAACGAAGCTTGCGATTGTCCAGACCTTCGAAATAGGGCTCCCAGGATTTTGTTGGTGAAGCAATTTTTAAGGAAGAATCTTTTTTTGCAGCTTCCTTGTCTTTATCTTCTTTTTCTTTCAGCAATGAAAATTCATCCTTGGTCAATTTGAAACGATCATACGCATCCTGGTCAAAGAACATGGCATACACATCCACTTCTCTTGCGCCCTGGTAAGCCAATGGCTTTTTGCCATCACGATCGGTTGTCCACAACAAAGCTTTTCCGCCGAATGCCCATTGTGCACCGCCATCAAAGAAGCCGCTTTGTGTAAGATTTTTTCTTTCGCCACTTCCATCTGCTTTCATCAAAGCCACTTCACTGCTTCCCCAACGGCCTTCTGCCGAATTGAAAGCAATCCATTTTCCATCGGGCGACCAGGTATAATATTGATCACCGTCGGAGTACGAAAAGTTCACACCTTTTGGAACAATAGTTCTGCTTTTTTTAGAAGCGAGATTGTAAACCTTCAAAATATTTCTTTCGTCGAGATACGCAATCTCTTTTCCATCCGGAGAAATCACAGGTTGAAATTCATCATCATCCGTTGCAATCACCGGCTCTTCTTTTACAACAGTAGAAGCATAGAAATAAGGTTCTTCTTTTCTTTCAATAGATGCCTTGTAAATATCCCAGCTATTACCACGTTCGCTTGCATAGTACAAGGTTCTTCCGTCAGGAGAAAACTCTACGGTCCTTTCCTGTTGCGGTGTGTTGGTAATGCGTTTGGTGTAACCACCTTCAACAGAAGTTACAAACACTTCGCCGCGAACAACAAAAGCGATTTCTTTTCCATTGGGAGAAAGCGCTGTTTGTGTAACACCGGTGTTAACGGGAAGAATCTTTTCATCATCGCCTCTTGTATCTGCATTGATGCTGATCTTTAGTTTTTGTGGTTGTGCTCCATCTTTCATTGAATAAATCTCCCCGTCATAGGTAAAGCAAAGCGTTCCATCATTAGCGCGACTTAAAAAACGAACCGGATTGTCTTTGAATTTTGTTACTTCCGTTAATGTAGTTTGTCCGCCAACAGTGGCCTTGTAAATATTTTGCGACTGACCATCTTTTTCGCTCAGATAATAGAAACTGTTATCATCGCCGCCCCAAACCGGCTCACGGTCTTCACCTTCGTAAGATGAAACCTGTGTATAATCATCTTTTTTTGTATCGTAGATCCAGATATCTCTCGTTACTGCAGAAGTATGATGTTTGCGATAGGCATCTTCATAACCTTTGCGGTCCTGGAAAATAATTTTATCACCGGCTTTATTGAAGTGGGCAAATTCGGAACCTGCAGACAAAACCATTACCGAACGTCCGCCTGTAGTGGGCACTTCATACAATTTTTGAAACAATCCACGTTGCGGAAAACGTGCCGAAGTATAAACATCATTTCTGTTGGTGCCGAACAAAACTTTTTTATCGTCGGTAGTGAAGTCGTAAGGATAATCGTTGGCAGAATTGTAGGTCAAACGTTTGGCCTCGCCGCCTTCAGAAGGCATAATGTACACATCGAAATTGCCATAGCGATCAGAGGCAAAAGCAATCCATTTTCCGTCATGGCTCCAAACCGGCATGTAATCGTAGGATTCGTTCAACGTAATGGGAATGGCTTCTCCGCCGGAACTCGGCACTTTATACAAATCACCTTTAAACTCAAAAACGATGGTTTTACCATCGGGCGAAATGGAAGGATAACGCAACCACAAGGGATTGTTGTTTTGTGCGTAGCTGCTAATGCCAAGGGCCAGCGCAGCCAGAGCGATCAATCTTTTCATGTGTTAGTTTTAATTTTAAAAAGCAGAAGCGTTACTAAGGTATTAATTTGCAAATATGTCAGCAAAGAATTTTGAAGAGTGGTCGAAGAAACATTCCGGTGAATTTCATCCGGTAGTTCCATTTGATGAAACGGATAAGCTTTTGCTTTTGGACTTTACAGAAAGAAACAAGGAGTTGAATTCAGAAATTTTAGAGAATACCAATTTGTTTATTCAATACATCAATTCAAAATTACAAAGTGTTGGTGCGAAGTATGGAATTGGAGGTTATGATGAACACCGGACGATTTATTCACGCAGTCGTATGTTTGACGCGGCGGATGGAGGAGAGGGAAGACGCTTACATTTAGGAATTGACATCTGGGGCAAGCCTTACACCAAAGTAATGGCGCCACTTGACGGTATTGTTCACAGCTTTGCTTTCAACAATGCGTTTGGCGATTACGGGGCAACAATTATTCTTACACACAATTTAGAAGGAGAAACTTTTCATACGCTTTATGGACATCTGAGTTTGAACTCCATTAAAAATATTCAGGAAGGTGATAGTATTAAAAAAGGAGATGTGTTTGCCGAATTTGGAATTCCTTTTGAAAACGGCCAGTGGCCACCGCATTTGCATTTTCATTTGATCCTTGATATGGAAGGAATGAAAGGAGATTATCCGGGCGTTTGCAGGTTTTCGGAAAGAGAAAAGTATTTGAGCAATTGTCTGAATCCTGATTTGATTTTGCAGATGATGCAGTATGCAGCTAAGAGCTAAAAGAGAAAAAAAGGTAAAGAAAAAGATCAGCAAAATTCTTTTCTCCTTTTCCTCTTTGGCTCTTAGCCTTTCACCACCTTAATACTAAACATTGGCGTTGCAACAGCCTGCATTAAACTCACCCACAAAGGAACATAGGCTTCGGTAACTCTTGCCGATTGAATTCCTCCGAGATCCAAAATATTTTCTGCCTTCCATCCAAATGTATCCACCAAAAATTGCTTCACTTTATTTTTAGCATCAGCATCATTGCCGCAAAGGAATAAACTGTGATCACCATTGTTCACCAGTTTCGGATTTACCATTACATTGCTGTTCACCGTATTTAAAACCTTCACTACATGAGCATCCGGCAATGCTTTTTGAATTTCTTCGCCAAGAGAATTTGAATTGCTTAATCCATCGAGTAATCCTGGTGGCATTCCTTTACTGAAATCGAGTGGATTGGTTGCATCAATTACAATTTTACCGGCAACATTTTTTGTCTCAATGGAACGAACAGCATCCAATGCATGCTCTCCGTTCAAGCATAGAAAAACCATTTCGCCAAAAGCAGCAGCATCATTGAAATTAGCTTGCGATGCATTCTTTGATTTTTGTACCCATACAGTGGCTTTTTCGTTATTGGCAGTACGACTGCCCATTCGTACGTTGTATCCTTTTTCAGTAAGTGCAGTAGCAATGGTTTCGCCAACCATGCCTGTACCCAATACGCCTATGTTCATGGTGATTTTGTTTATCCGAATTTACAATAAGCTTTAAGCATTTCTTGTACTGATTTCTTTGCTAAAAGCCTTAGTTTTACAGCAATGGCAAATCCCAATTTGAATAAAGAAACTGAAGGCTTATCGGCAGCGGATAAGGAGTTTGAAAATAATATCCGTCCAAAGCAGATAGATGAATTTTCCGGTCAGCCGCAGGTAATTGAAAACCTGATCATCTTCATTAAAGCAGCAAAGATCCGCGGTGAAGCCTTGGACCATGTATTGTTTCATGGCCCTCCGGGATTGGGTAAAACCACTTTATCCAGGATTGTGGCCAATGAATTGGGTGTAAACATCAAAGAAACATCGGGTCCCGTTATTGAAAAACCAGGTGATCTTGCAGGCTTACTCACCGGCCTTGAACCGAGTGATGTTTTATTCATTGATGAAATTCATCGCCTGAGTAATGTAGTTGAAGAATATTTGTATTCGGCAATGGAAGATTACAAAATTGATATCATGATTGACAGTGGTCCCAATGCAAGAAGCATCCAGATCAACCTCAATCCATTTACATTGATTGGTGCCACTACAAGAAGCGGTTTGCTGACTGCACCATTACTTTCACGTTTCGCTATAAAATCACGACTGGAATATTACACTGCAGAAACGCTGAAAAAAATTATTCTTCGATCTGCAAATATTCTGAATGCCGAAATCTCTTCCGATGCTGCAGGAGAAATTGCAAGAAGAAGTCGCGGTACACCGCGTATTGCCAACGGCCTTTTAAGAAGGGTCCGGGATTTTGCACAAGTGTTGAATGATGGCGTGATTGATATGGGTATCACTCAACATGCGCTCAAGGCGTTGAATGTGGATGAACATGGTTTGGATGATATGGACAACCGCATTCTCTCTTCCATCATTGAAAAATTCAAAGGCGGTCCTGTTGGCATCACCACTATTGCAACATCAGTTGGTGAAGAGCCCGGAACACTGGAAGAAGTGTATGAACCTTTTTTAATTCAAGAAGGTTTTATTCAAAGAACTCCTCGCGGCCGAGTTGCAACCCGAAAAACATTTGAACTCTTAAATCGACCGAT
>JAICTW010000766.1 GCA_025936195.1 Flavisolibacter sp. | reverse complement strand
GTACAAACGTTACTATTAATGGAGCCGACCTTGACCTGGTAAAGAAAGTATATTTTAACAACGAAACAGAGGCTGTAACAACATTCGTTAGCCAGTCAGCTACTCAACTGGTGGTTACGGTACCGGCAAGCACTACTAAAGGTAAGGTCACACTTGAAGCAGCATCAGGTGTTCAAACTGTTTCATCAATTGATTTGGGTATTGCAATGCCTACCATCACCGGAATGTCTCCAAATCCGGTAGATACTCTGGCTAATCTCACGATCACCGGTACGAATCTTGACTTGGTTTCTTCGGTGGCATTTGTTGGTGTGACCAATGCGGTTAGTTCCTTTGTTAGTCAATCAACGTCACAACTCATTGTAAAAGTGCCTACAGGTACTCAGATAGGTAAAGTCACCTTGAATGTAAAAAATTCAACTCTTAAAGTTACTTCGGCCAATGATCTGTATATCGTTGGTTTATCTGTTCCTCCCATCATTATCTATGATGATGCTCTTACTTCAGCATGGAATGGCTGGGTAGGAGGAGGATGGGGTGGAACAAAAGATGAAAACAACACCACTCAGGTTAGATCAGGAACAAAATCGGTAAAAATTGACTACACCGATGGAGGCTATGGTGTTCCATGGCAGTTGGGTGGTGCCAACATTCCTCTCGGTGGATATACATCTTTAAAGGTGTCAATCTTTGCGGATGCTACTGCAACTGGAAAGAGTATAAACATAGGTTTTAATGAACAGGATGGGAAAACGATAACCCTGGCGGCAGGCTGGAATGATCTTACAATTCCATTAAGTCAAATATCGTCTGCTTCCACGTTAAGCTTTCTGTATATTAAAAATTATACTGCCGCAGGTGCATTTACAATCTATGTAGATAATCTCGGTATCTATTGACAGAACACTGTAAACGAGTATGTGGGTAATCAGTCATTAAGCAATTAAATCAATTTTCTCATAAGCAGCAATCGTTCATAAACTGGTTCATGTCGTTCCGATAATGAACCAGTTTTTTTTTAAGCAGTACAGATTTAAATTTAGAAATGAAGAAACCGGGTATCTTAATTATCTTTCTTTTGTTGCTCTTACAACAGGCCAATGCGCAATCCTTTGTTCAGCGCAAACAGCATCAATTTTTCCTCGATGGCAAACCCTATTATTACATCGGCGCTAATTATTGGTACGGCAGTGTGCTGGGTTTACAAAAAGATAAGAACAGAGGCGTTGAACGCTTAAGACAAGAATTGGATTTTTTGAGGTCCAAAGGTATTACCAATTTACGTGTGATGGCTGCTGCCGAAGGGGAAGGTCTGGTGAATGGAGTGCAACGAGTGAGCCCGCCCTTGCAAACAGATAAAGGAAAATTCAATGAATCGGTTTTGAATGGTCTGGACATTTTGCTCAGCGAAATGGGCAAACGAAATATGAAAGCCATTTTATTTCTCAGTAACAACTGGGAATGGAGTGGCGGCTTTTTGCAATACCTGCGCTGGAACAATTTAATTGATGAAGCTACCTTCAGAAGAAAATTGGAATGGGATGAAATGCGTGATTATGTAAGCAAATTTTACACTTGTGACGCTTGCAAGAAAGATTATTTAAAGCAGGTTGATTTCATTCTTAATCATACCAATAAGATAACCGGTAAAAAATATACGAATGAGCCGGCCATCATGGCCTGGGAACTGGCCAACGAACCAAGGCCCATGCGTCCTGCATCGAACAATGCATATAAAAATTGGATCAGTGATGTGGCAGCATTCATCAAATCAAAAGATAAAAATCATTTG
>JAICTW010000795.1 GCA_025936195.1 Flavisolibacter sp. | reverse complement strand
TAAATGATTTTTTATTCACCATTGACTATTCACCACTTCATTCCGTTCTCAAACTCTTCACCGGATTTGCAAGCGCAGCTTTTATTGCCTGAAAACTTACTGTGATCAATGTTATTGCAAGTGCTCCAACTCCTGAAGCAATAAATACCCAGAACGAGATTGTTGTTCTGTAATCATATTGCTTTAACCAGCCGTTTAAATAATACCATGCTAAGGGAATAGCAATAAAGCATGAAATAAATACAAGCAATGCAAATTCTTTTGACAGCATTCGCCACAAATTGTATGTTGATGCACCCAACACTTTGCGTACACCAATTTCTTTTTTACGCTGCTCTGCAACAAACGATGCGAGCCCGAATAATCCAAGACATGAAATGAATATCGCAAGTATGGTAAAGAATGTTGCCAGGTTGCCGATGCGTTCTTCATCAGCAAATTTCTTTGAATAGTCTTCATCATTAAACGTATAATCGAATGGTGCCCCCGGGTTGTATTTTTTAAACACAACTTCTATCTTACTTAACGCTGTTTTTACAGGTGCACCTTGTTTTATGGCGATGGTTATAACGTTTGCCCAGTTTGGATCATATACAAAAATAGTTGGTGTTACAGGTTTATAGGGCGATTCCATTATCATATCCTTTATCACACCAATCACCGTAAAATTTTTACCATCCCATTGAATTGTTTGACCAACAATATCTTTTTTCATTCCAACCAATTTCACTGCGGATTCATTTAAGATCATTGACGAACTATCTGTTGCAAACTCTTTTGAAAAATCTCTTCCTTCTTTTATATGCCAGCCGATTGTTTTACCAAAATCATCCGACACTGAGATAGTTCCAAAACTGGGTAACAAGTTTGGATCCATTCCCTGCCACTTAAAGCCGATCTGGTTTGACCACACACTTGTTGTCGGGCTTGAAGATTCAGCCATATTATCTACAACACCTGTTGCAAGCAGATCGGATCGTATAGCATCATAATGTCCGTACAAATCAGGAGTTGACATCATTACAGTAATAAGTCCCTCATTCCTGTAATTCACAGGTCTGTTCTTTGCGAATTGAATTTGTTTAAAAACAATGATGGTTCCAATGATCAGTGCAATGGAAAAAGTAAATTGAATAACCACTAAAATCTTTCGCGGCAACGAAGCAAACCTGCCAACACGAAATGTTCCTTTTAAAACTTTTATAGGCTCAAACCGTGATAAATAAAGGGCAGGATAACTACCGGAAATTAATCCAGTAATGAAAGTAAATGTCAATGCAATTATCCAGAAGTAAACATTGCTCCAGGGTAATTGAATGTTTTTATCAGCAAGCCTGTTAAACATCGGCATTAACAGAACTACAAAAATGATAGAAAACACAAACGAGATAAATGCTACTAAAACTGACTCGCTTAAAAATTGATTTATCAACTGGCTTCGAACTGAACCAACTGTTTTACGAATACCAACTTCTTTTGCTCGTTTTTCACTGCGTGCCGTTGAAAGATTCATGAAGTTGATACATGCAAGCATCAATACAAACACACCGATTATTGAAAACAACCAGATAAATTGTATGCGACCACCTGCTGCTTTTCCATCTTTAAAATCACTGTACAAACGCCATTTATCCATTGGAAATAAAACAGCTTGCTCCCTGCCGT
>JAICTW010000152.1 GCA_025936195.1 Flavisolibacter sp. | reverse complement strand
TGCCTTAAATCGTTTGATGTAACAATGATGTTTACCGGATCAATTGAACTCACTGCCGCAACTGAATCTGACCTCATAAAGAAAAATCCCATTTTGGATTGGAATTTTCTGAGGCTGTCGTTATAGGTAAATGGCTGGTAAGGGAAGAAGTATAGTTGATAACTGATTTGCCTAATCCCCGAATCCACAGCTTCAATAGTCATTTCGGGAAGAACTTTCAGATTGGCCTGCGTAAATGGTATGGAAGAAACAGATCTCAGTTTAGTTATAGTTGCCTGGTCTGCCGGCGTAATTTCCTTCTTAGGATGAAGGACCAGTTTCTCACCTGTATTCAATTTGATCTCATTCAGTTTTTCTGTGTTTGTGCGAACAACCACTCCGTTCTTAACCACCTGGAATTTTACCGTGGTGTCGGGTTTTTGAAAATTGTGATAGAGGATCGTTTTGTCAATTGCTTTCGGAGTTTGTGCAGGCGTTTGAAATGAGGTAGTCTGTGTATGTATTAGCGTATTGATGGTATTAGGCTTCGGCAGCGTATCAATGACCTTGTTAAGAACAATGCTTTTAGCTGTTGTTTTTTTCACCTGGGCTGATGCATTTGAGATGATAGACAAGAGCGTGAACTGAATCAGACTTATGGGTATAAGCATTAGCATTCCTTTTCCGCTGTAGTAGGGAGTCATTGCTGTTTTTTTAATGACTGACATGGCTTGATTATTAAAATGTAAACGATAGCATTGGGAGTTAAACTTTCGATGGGAAGGATCGTTGGAGCAAATAGTTTTGGTTGCCTCTATAAAGTTTGTGTATTTATTGAAATAAAAAACGGGTATTTATACGGTATTATTTTTTAGCTGAATGATGATACACCCATGCTATTGTGAATTGACTCTTATTAAATTGCACTAAACGAATCTTCTCCGATCTAAAGAACATCGGCAGCGCCTTATTGCGTGTTAGCTTGATGACTCTTATACTTTAATGAAGACTAAACGCAAATGAAGTTCGCCGAGATTAAAAACAAATAAATATCCCCTCGGCAATACAGCGCTAGCAGTATTTCAAGATAACACGACAACCAAACTATCGAAAAAAATAGTGGAAGTATAACGAATCTTCCTTTGTGCGTTGGCATCGCTGCGCATGCGGAGCAGTTTCGGCAGCTGGCCTTTTCTTTGTGGACTTT
This sequence comes from Flavisolibacter sp., assembly GCA_025936195.1. The sequence continues at coordinate 5,493 of JAICTW010000152.1, read as the reverse complement.
ATCCCCCCTGATAGTGGGATTCTTTGGGCAAACAAAGAAAGAAAAATGATCAATGAAAAGAAGAAGAGATCTTTAAAAAACTAAATTGTTCAACAAAAACAGCAGAGTTGAATTACAAACAGCAAGTCGTTTTATAAAATACCTGCCTGCACAATTTTTTGTTTGAAGAATAAAAATCAATTTTATAATCGTTTACAACGCATCCCTACAAAAACCTTCTCTTTCGTTTTCTGTGAAAATGGTTTTCCTCTCATTCACCTTAAACAGAAACTTATGTTTGCCACAAACAAAAAGAACGCTCATGGCTTTGTGATCAGGGCTTATTGCGGTGACGCCAAAACCTTACTTGCATTTGATTTACCGGAAGAAGGAATAAAGAATTTTGCAGGCTTTACCATTGCCTGTACACCCAAAGGCAAGCCAACATATTACCTGTATAATCAACTGCAGTTTGTACATCCCGAGAAGCATGCACAAAATAAAAACGAACCCACCTACTCTACTATCAATGCACCCATACAAAAATTCCGCTGGTTGCATGTACCGGGACTTTTTCACCAGGATGACGATGTGTTTTATGGAAACTATACCTACACCGTTACACCAAGGTATTTTGACGAGAATGGATTACTGGAAGTAATAAATAAAAATCTTTCAAGCGAAGTAGCGGTAGAAGTAGAACCGTTCAAAAAAGGAAGCATTGAACTTGCCTTTACCAGAGGCTTTGTACAATCGCAGGGTTTTGCCAATCATTTTGGAAACAAGGCCCCTTTCAAACCTAAAAATGCAAAGCTCTTGTTCAATACATCGGCTATTGCCGGAAAGAATAATAAAGGCGATTCCTACAGCTTCAAAGATGAATATGTATGGTCGGGATTTACCGCAAGGGATAAAATTTTCTCCATTCTTCAGCAGGTGCAGGGCGATGATGATTTAAGTATGGATGTTTTTGCTTATGACTTGAATGAACCCGACATTATGCGAATCCTGCTGCAATTGGGAAGAGAAGGACGGATCCGGATCATTCTTGACAATGCAAAGCTGCACCACGACAAAGACGGAACAACTGCAGAAGACCAGTTTGAAGCGGCGTTTCGAAAACAGGCAAAAACTCCGGAAGCCATTCTTCGTGGCAGTTTTGAAAGATACCAGCACAACAAAGTGTTTATTGTAAAGAAAAACAACCAGGCATTGTATGTACTAACAGGGTCCACCAACTTTTCGGTAACAGGACTATATGTAAATTCAAACCATATAGCCGTATTTCACGATCTGCACATTGCAGAAAAATACCAGGAAGTATTTGACGAAGCATGGCAGGATAATGTCAGCGGAAAAAAATTTCAGGCATCACCCAATGCTTCAAAAACTTTTTCATTTGATAATCCCGGTTTGCCACAAACGCACATCAGCTTTTCACCGCATGAGAACACATTTGCCGGTAAACTTTTGGATAAGATAGTGGAAAGGATCAACCAGGAAGAAAGCAGTGTGCTGTTTGCCGTTATGGAAACAGATGAAAAAGCAAAGGGACCTGTTGCACCTGCGCTGATTCATTTTCACAAAAGAACAGACCTGTTTAGTTGCGGCATTACCGATTCTACTAACGACATTCATTTGTATAAAGCATCCAGTCCCGAAGGACTGCGTATAACAGCTAAGCAGGGGCAAACCCTTTTGCCACCACCGTTTGACAAAGAAGAATCCATTGGCATCGGCCACCAGATACACCATAAATTCATTGTGTGCGGATTTAATACCAAGAAGCCCGTGGTATGGTTTGGATCATCCAATCTTGCGCTTGGTGGCGAAGAGGAAAATGGCGACAATTTAATTGAAGTGCATGATGAAGATCTTGCCACCGTGTTTGCAATAGAAGCGATTTCCCTGGTAGATCATTTTCATTTCAGGGATAAACACGTGATGAAAAAAGAAAACAAGGAGCAGGACCACACGGGACCTTATCATTTATTTACTGACAGCAAATGGGCACAGAATTATTTTGATCCGGGTGATTTGAGGTATCTGGACAGGGAAGTGTTCATGGGTAAAAAGATAAAAGAACTTAAGACGAGTGAGAAGAAGGTACAGGTGAAGGGTGAGAGGTAAAAGGGTAAAGGTCAATCCACATTTTGATGGTATCCTTACATGACTATTGATGATTCCTCATCAACTGATCATGGCAGCATACATATCATTGCCATACACCGATGGTCTTTTATTCAATAACTTAAAATTTTCGTAGCCTAATTTTTTGAACAAGCCTTTTGCTGCATCAACAGTTAACGGATAAGGGACCCATGGATTGGCTCCTGTTCTGTCATATTCCACAAGTAGGAAAACAGCATTTGCTTTTAATGAATAATGAAGCCTGTGGAGAAAGCTTTCCTTATCCCTTACATAATGAAGAGAATTGGCCATGAAAACGCCATCCACTTCTTTTACATCCGGCGTTTCATGAATGAAATCCGCAATCATCGTTTCAATGGAAATACCATTTACAAGGGCTGGCACCTGTTCAACAGCTTTTCTGTTCTTGTCTATCGCTATGATTTTTGATCCAGCAGGCAGATAATTGGTTAATGCAATGGTGAACAAGCCGGTACCACAACCTAGATCAAGCCAGAATTGTGGCTTCTCTTTCTGGTTTTCAAATGCGATCAGATCCTTCGCCTCCTGTACATTCATTATCTAAAGTAAAGATTTACCTCCAGTGCCGGGACAGGCATTCCTTGCAGTCTTTCATTTGTGCTGGAATAATTATGTAAAAAACCGACACGACATATTTCGTAGAAAAACAAATCCTTCCATTCATTGATACAAGAAATCCCTGCTACAGTTTTACCTCTTTGGTTTCTGCAATAATTAAGTTTTTTGAATAAAATGGTGATCATGAGGAAGAGCATTTTATCCCTTATTGTTTTTTTAATCAGCCTGTCTGTGGTGGCGCAAACATCAAAAGGAAAGGTTTCCGTTGTCATTAAGAATGCGCAGCAAACAGCATTGGATGGCGCCACGGTGGAACTCTTAAGAGCCACGGATTCCATGCTGGTGAAAGCAGCCGTCACCGATGCTTCCGGTCTTGCGGAATTTGATCCTGTTGAAGGCAAGTATATCATTAAAGCCGGAATGGTTGGCTATGCTGCAGGCTATTCAAGCGTCTTCGTTATTTCAGCCGATAACCTGACCGTTTCGATGCCTCCTCTGGTACTGGAACAAAAAGCAGCCACACAATTACAGGGTGTTACCGTTACCGCACACAAACCATTTATTCAAAAGCTAAGCGACCGCATTGTGGTGAACGTAGATAACAGCGTAGTGAATGCAGGCAGTTCGGCTATGGATGTTTTGGAACGTTCTCCTGGTGTATCTATTGATCAAAACGATGTAGTAGCTCTTCGCGGCAAACAAGGGGTTATTGTGATGATTGATGGAAAGCCTTCACCGCTTTCGGCTGCAGATCTTGCCAATTATTTACGCGGCTTGCCCAGCAGCGCTATCGAAAGCATTCATATCATCACCAATCCTTCCGCCAAATACGATGCGTCGGGTAACTCGGGCATCATTGATATTAAAATGAAGAAGGACCAGCGGCTGGGTTATAACGGAACTCTTACTGCAGGTTATGGACAGGGCGTGTATCCTAAAACCAATGCCGGCACCACTTTCAATTACCGCAACAAAAAGCTGAATATCTTTGGCAATTATAATTACAGCTACCGGCAAGGATTGAACCACCTGATACTGAACCGGAATTTTTATAACAATGGTGTGTTTACGGGTTCGGATGATAAGGACAATTATGCTGTATTTCCTTTTAATGCCAATACTGCCCGCATGGGCGCCGATTTCTTCCCCACCAAAAAAACGATCATCGGCTTTGTGGTGAACAGCAATTTTTTCAGTGTTGATGGTGAAAATAATAATCATTCTGTGGTTAATGACCAGGAGCACAAACCCTTTTACCGCTTTAATACACTGGCCACAAATAATGATCATAACAATAACACTGTAGCCAACATTAATTTCAAACACACATTCGACAGTGCCGGCAAAGAGCTGACGGCAGATGCTGATTATGGTGTTTTCAATTTCAAGTCTTTAACCAATACCGCTACTGATTTCTTTAACCTTGATGGGACCACCCGGAAGGATCCTGATATTTTACTTGGCGACCAGGAGGGTAAACTCACATTGAAGACAGCAAAATTTGATTATACGAATCCACTGAAGAAAGCAATGAAACTGGAAGCAGGATTCAAAACCAGTTATGTTTCTTCCGACCGCGATGCCCAATTTTTCAACGTGCAATCAGGCAGCACAGAGGTAGATACCAATAAAACCAATCATTTTATTTACGAGGAATTCAATAATGCCGCTTACTTGAACCTCAGTAAGGTGAGCAAGAAATTTGATTTCCAATTAGGATTAAGAGCTGAGCACACCAGATTAAAAACGCACCAGATCAGAAATGATATTTATTTTGACTCCAGCTATTTGCAATTGTTCCCGAGTGCTTTCTTCAATTACAAAATAAAAGAAGAACAAACCATTGGAATATCACTCAGCCGCAGAATTGATCGTCCGAGTTATGGTTCTTTAGATCCGTTCTTGTTCCAGATAGATGCCACTACCTACAGCACAGGCAATCCGCATTTGCTGCCCCAGTTTACCTGGTCGTATGAATTGAATTACACGTTGAAAAATCTGAACTTCTCATTGGCATACAGCCACACTACCAGTGTGCAGAACATCGTCATTGCACAGATCAAAGATGTATTGCCAAACTTCCAAACCAATGGCGATAATATAACCATACAAATACCCGTAAACCTTACAGCACAGGATTATGTCGGACTGTCTATTTCAGCGCCAGTTCGATTGAGGCCCTGGTGGAATATGGTCAACAATGCCAATGTGTATTACAATCATTTCACTGGCAATTTGGGTGGAAGCACTTTAAGCAACGGCACACCTGCTGCCGATATCCGGACCAACAATAGTTTTACTTTCAAAAAAGGCTGGGCTGCAGAACTCAATATCAACTTCAGTTCAGGCGGACAATATGGTTATATGGTTTCCCGTCCGCAGTGGGGACTTGCTACAGGCGTACAAAAAACAATTCTTAAAAACAAGGGAACAATTCGGTTTAATGTGACGGATATTTTCTGGACCAATTTACCCAAGGCCACCATTACTTATGAAGGCAGGTATGTGGAGCACTGGCATGCGTTTAGAGAAACAAGAGTGGCGAACCTGAGTTTCACCTATCGTTTTGGTAACAGTAAAGTGCAGGCGGCAAGAAAAAGGGCTACAGCTTCTGAAGAAGAGAGACAAAGAGCACAATAAAAAAATTCACTTTGAAAGCATGTTCGGCAGAGCATGCTTTTTATTTTGGCTTGATGTAATCGAATAAAGAAAAAAGTCAGCAACCCTGCCGGAATGTGACATAGAGATTAACCTGAGAGCTTTGATGATTTGAGAGTAAGTTGA
>JAICTW010000310.1 GCA_025936195.1 Flavisolibacter sp. | reverse complement strand
TATAAATAATGGAACAGAACACACAGTTTGCAGAAGTGACACACCCTCATGCACCAAGTGAAGGAACAGGAAGAATATGGAGAACATTTTGGATCTTATTGTTCATTACACTGGCCGAATTGGCCTTGGGTTTTACCATGTATTTTTTTGCCGGAATGCCGGACTGGCTGCACCTATTCATTAAAGGAGCCATCTCAATTTTATCTCTGGCCAAGGCCTTCTTCATTGTCAGTATTTTTATGCACCTGGGCGATGAGATACGCAATATGATCATGACTATTGTCATTCCTTTAATGTTGTTTGTTTGGTTCATTGGTGCGTTTTTATGGGATGGAAATGCCTATCGCACCATGCGTAACCGTTACGATAAATACCAGGAAGAAAGAACCATGGAGCATCCGGTAAGAAAAGGCGATACGACACAACATGGTTTCGGCGGCTAACAACCGCGGATGAGCAGGATTGTTTTGGACTAGTTTATCATCTTCAACACAATTCATTTTAATCTTTAGCGGTTAAGGCTCTGTTATAATAAAGATTTGTAACCATCGTCAGCATAATTTTGCGGCGATGGTTTTTTTATCACTGATTTACGGATTCAATCAACAATACTGATCAATTGAATTTTTCTTCATTTGAATTTTGTCCGTGAAATCTTCTTAATCCGTGAAATCTGCAATTATGAATAAGACGGCTGTTATCGGAGTTCTCATTGCACTGATCATTCCTCTTTCAGCATATTTTATTATGCGCACAATGCCGGCGGTTACACCACCGCAACGGATTTTTTATGACTCCGTTACTACAAAAATTGTAAAGGGCAAAGAGGTTACGGATACAGCCTGGAGCCACGTTCCCGATTTTTCACTTACCAATCAGTTAGGACAAAAAGTTTCATGGAAGGATATGATGTACAAAAGAAATGACAGCACTACCGAAGGCAAGATCGTTGTCATTGATTTTTTCTTTACACACTGTCCAACCATTTGCCCCACAATGACGAGGCACATGAAATTGTTGCGTGATGGAATTAAAAGCGGTGAAGAAGAAGGCACCCGTGAAGCCGATTTCGTCCAGTTCCTTTCCATCAGCGTAGATCCTGAACGCGATAGTGTTCCTCAATTAAAAAAATGGGCTGATCGTTTTCAAATCAATCCGCAGAACTGGTGGTTGCTCACCGGAAATAAAAAGGAGATTTATGATCTTGGCATTAAAGGATTGAAGCTTGGTTTGGTAGATGGCGGCCATGTGGATTCGAATTTTATGCATCCGCAATTGTTCATGCTGCTCGACAAAGACAGGGTGATCCGTGCCAGAAAAGATGATGACGGTAATGTGAAATTTTATAACGGTTTAGATTCAAACGATCTGAAAAAACTCGCCAATGATATTGTTCTTCTTTCGCTGGAAAAAGATCCGAAGAAGAAATCCTTTTTGGCGGGAAAGCTGGAGTTGATTGCCGTAGTTTTTTCCATCGTTGCCATTGGTGTGATTGCACTGATGCTCTATCTTGAAAAAGAAAAGAAGAAGAAGGTATGAATCTTACCATTACCAAAAATGATAAAAAAGCAAGAACAGTCATTCTGATTTTTTCGGCTGTAGTTTTTGTTTTGATATCTGCATTGGGAAAATACAAGCTGAATGTTGAACTCGGGTTCGATGAACACATTTTTGCAAAGGCCAATGCCGTGATCAATTCGGTAGTGGCTGTTTTATTGCTGGCTGGCTTGTTTTGTGCACGAACAAGGAGATACGCCATACACAAAAAAATTATGCTCACGGCAATGGTTTTGTCTGTGTTGTTTCTGATCAGTTATATGTTGCACCATCTGTTTGCTGGCGAAGCCAGATTTGGCGATGCTAATCATGATGGTGTTTTAAGCGAAGCGGAAAAGATAGCAGCAGGTTCTATTCGCTATTTCTATTATGCTCTTTTGGGAATACACATTTTATTGGCAGGCGTTGTTCTCCCGTTCATTTTGTTTACTGCATACAGAGCATTGATTAATGAAAATGCAGCACATAGAAAACTGGCAAAGATCACCTGGCCGGTTTGGTTTTTTGTAGCAGTAAGCGGGCCGGTGGTGTATTTGATGATTAGTCCTTATTATTAAGCTTATGTATCTGCAACTCTTTCCATGAACTGGTTCCATCCTTCTCTCTTGTAAAAATGAGTTCATCGGCTTCCTGAATAATGATTTCTGCAGTGGTATAAATATAATTTTCATCCAGTAAATGGCCGCCAATGGTTTTTCCGGTGCTGTCGCTAACATTGATATGAATGTGCAAACCATTTACAGAAACTGTTCCGGTAATACTTACAATTTCAAAATTGCCGGCGTCCCTGTTTCCCTGCGATTGATTGGCAAAGCGGATGTGATAATTGGTTAAACTTCCCACACCACAACTAATCCATCCTGCCTGTATCCCACGGTATAAAACAAAAGCCTGAATTTCTTTTTTCAGATCATCGCCAGGCTTTAATCTGAATGCATGTGTTTTGATCATGCAATCAAATTAATAAAGCAGCAAACACTATTGCATTAATTTGAAACAATTTTTTATTAATTGCACCTTCAACTGCTTTTTTGTTTCTGCCGGATCACCATCAATATGCACCGGTGCCTCTTCTAAGTTTTCAATAATGATCTCATTCGTTTGAAAATAAAGCACACTTGCTTTCTCGTTAATCACTTCCAGCTTTTGTAGTTTATTGTATCCACCTACTTGCTTAAACGCCTGCAATAAAGCACTTAATTTATTTTGTTTAGTCATCACCACAATATCCAGCAAACCATCATTTAAACTGGCTTTTGGCGCAATGGTAAAGTGATTGCCAAACTGATTGCTGTTGGCAATGCTGATGAACAAAGCATCTGTTTTGATTTCTTTGCCATTCGTAATTAAAACAAAAGAATAGGTTTTGGCTGCTAAAAAATTAGCAACCGTTTTTCTGATGTAGGTGGTCAATCCTCTTTTGGGATCATTGGCAAAATCATGCGCCACTTTTGCATCTAAACCAAGTCCACAAAGCATGCAGGCAAAATCTTCATTGATCAAGAAGGCATCACACCATTCGCTCTTTCCTCTAAAAATAATTTGCAAAGCTTTCTCAGGTCTTTTGGGAATGCCTGCACTAAAAGCTAAACCATTTCCGGAGCCGCAGGGAAGAATCCCGAATTGAACATTTTGTTTTCGAAGGCTATTCACCACCTGGTTCATAGTGCCATCGCCCCCGGCAATGACAACATCTGTAAAGTTTTGTTCTTTAATAATCGGAATAAGAAAAGAATAATCGCCGCTTTCAACCGAAGAATAAACAGCAAAGTCAAATCCTGCAGCAGTTGTTCTTTCTTTGATCAGCTCCTGCAATGAAGATTTATTTTTTGTTCCTGAAATGGGATTGACAATGTAAAGTAACCGGCGCTTCATTTATTCTTTTAATTTTATTTCTTCTCTGAATGCATCTGCCTGAATTATATACAATCGAAATTGGTGCTTCTAAAATGAGTGGTTATCTATTGAACCCTTCTCATCCCTTAGGCTGGAGCAAAGCAAAATATTTTTTTGAACATGGGATCATATCTGAAGATGAATTGAGAAAAATACTATTAAAAATTATATCGGAAAATGAAATAACTGAAACAATTACAACGGAATTCGGTTCGAAGTTTATTGTAAATGGGATAATTCCTCCTAATATGCAACTGAGAACAATATGGGTTGTTTTAAAAGGAGAAAACATTTGTAAATTTGTTACAGCCTATCCATTATGATAAAAGAATTTGACAGAGTTTATTTACTCGAGGATTTGAAGAACACACCTTTCATAAAAGGCGATGTTGGAACGATTGTGTTTATATATCCAAAACAGGAAGGGTATGAAGTTGAATTTATAGCACTGGATGGCAGTACGCTTGGTGTAGAAACAGTTCAGGCCGGACAGGTAAAGTCAGTAAAAGGAATCAAAAAGGTCATTCATATAGACGAAGCTGCCTGAAAGAAAATCAATGTGCACAAATGTACTCTTCGGACACGAACTTGTGCTTTCAGTTTTGGATCGGTAGGAAGATATAGCGTGTAGAACATTATTGTTTTTGATTGTTGCAGCAACGTTTTCAATTCAGCAGCACTCAGCATAAATTTTGTTCCGGTTTGCTTTTTAAGTTCTCGGTCTTTATCATCGTAAGCAATAATGATTCTTTCCCAATTTTTTTGCGGAGTGCTTTCTTTATAACAGATAATAAGATTTTTCTTCTTCTGAAGATCTGAGGTAGTGATCCTCACAACATTCTTTTCAGTGTTTTCGGTTGAAGCCGTTAAAACTGTTTTCCTGTCAAAGCATACCATCCAGCTATCCTGTGCAGAAGCATGGAGCACAATGAAACTTAAAAGAAAAACAAAAAGGAGCTTCATAATCAAACTTAGCCATTTCTTCAGCGACTAACTGTTTGTAAATTGCAAAAGTGGATCAGAACACAGGAAAATACATCATTGGTTTGGGCGTCCTCATTGTTGTGATTGGGCTGGGTATTTATTTCTTTCATGATAGACTGCACTGGATCGGGCGATTGCCCGGCGATATCCGGATTGAAAAAAAGAACTCCCGGTTTTATTTTCCTA
>JAICTW010000143.1 GCA_025936195.1 Flavisolibacter sp. | reverse complement strand
CTATGAACAACAATACCATGAACTCAACAAATCAGATGAACACAAGCACCAATCAAAACAACACCAGCAATATGAATACTACATCTAATCCGATGTACAACAACTCTTCCACTTCTAACTACAATGCCTATGGTATTCCCAATTATGTTCAGATGAATGTTCAAACCCAATATCCGAATGCAACAAATCTAACCTGGGAAAGTCCCACTGCCGACTGGTACCATGGTTACTATTCTGATGCTAACGGAAGGTACACGAATGTATTTTACAGTACCGATCCTTACTATAATTTACAATACTATCCCGAAAGGGTTACCGGCTACACTGTTTCTCTTCCTGTTTTAGAAACCTATGTTCCTGATGCCGTCATTACCTCAGCATCCAACCAGTACAAGCAAAATTTGTACGACATCACTGCACTGAAAGGAAATAACAACCAGGACATTTACCTGGTCAGGGTTTCCGATAATGGAACATTAAAAGATATGTGGATGGATGCCAATGGCACTGCAGTAACCGATTATTATAGAACTGATGATCAGATGAACATAAATAATACTTCCACGAATGCTGCTATGGACAACGGTTCTTCAAACATGAATAATTCAGACATGAACAATAATTCGTCAATGAACACTAACTCCAATATGAACACCGACACCAAACTAAAAACGAAAACAAAAATGAGTGACGGTTCTGAAATAAAAACCAAAACAAAGAATGGAAAAACAAGAACTAAAACCACCGGAAGTACATCCAACAAAAACGATCAAGAGCAATAAATAAAATAGTATTTTGAATAAAAACCCGGATAGCATATCCGGGTTTTTTATTTTTCGTTGTTAAGAGAAGTTAACGCTTTGCGGTTTTGTTTAACACAATCTTACCTGAGCTTCATTAATCACCCGCCTTCATTTTCCTTCTGAAAACCTCAGAACGCATCAAACCACGTTCACCATTCTTTTATGAAAAAACAAATTTTACTCCTTGCTTCTCTTGTTATCGGCATATTCGGTTTCGCACAGTCAAAACCTTCTTTTGGTATTCGTGCCGGCATTACTTCATCAACTATGAAAGGCGATGCTGCCAACAGCCTTCAAAATTTATTGGATTATACCAATGGTGCCATCACCACATCGGCTCATACAGGTTTCTTTGCAGGCGCCAATGCCTCCATACCTGTCAGCGACCTGGTTTCTGTTGAACCGGGACTGTATTATTCTCAGAAAGGCTATGAAATGAATGGTGAATTAAATGTCAAGGGTCTTGATTTTATTGGCGCTAATGCCAAAGCAAAACTCACTTCGCATTATGTTGATCTTCCTGTTTTATTAAAGCTGAATTTGAAGGGCCTGCAGATTTTTGCAGGACCACAGGTTTCTTATTTAACCAAAGCAGATTTGAAAACAACAGCAGGAGTGCTTGGATTTAATCTGTTGAATAAAACAATGGATGCTACCGGCCAGTTCAATCGCTGGGATGCAGCTGTTACCGGCGGAATTGGTTACCGCTTTGCCAACGGCTTCAATATTTCCGCATCCTATGATTATGGATTATCTAAAGCAGATGCTAACCAGGATTTTGATTTGTACAACCGCGGCTTTAAAGTAGGAGCCGGAATCAATTTCTAAGAAAAATTCTTCTAACAGCCATCTTTCGTGATGGCTGTTTGCTTTGTAAAATGTTATCAGGCTAAAAATTTGTTCTACATTCATTAGCCTAATGAACTCATACCAGCCATATTCCATTTTTCCACTTGGTGATTCTGCACTCACGATTGATTTCGGGAATATTATTGAAGAAGACATCAATAAAAAAGTGCACCGGCTTTTTCATCATTTAAAAACAACCAGGCATGCGGCCATTCTCGATCTTGTTCCCGCTTACAGTTCCTTAACCGTTTATTACGACGTGTTTTCTTTGCAACAACCGCAGCGTACTTCTTTTGAATCAATGGTGATGATACTTGAAAAACTGCTTTCTAAAACAACGGTCGGATTCGAACAAAAAAATAATTATTTTGAAATACCGGTTTGTTATTCGCAAAAATTTGCACCGGATATCAACTACATCGCCGAAAAAAATGAATTGTCAGTTGAAGAGATTATTCAAATCCACATCTCAAAAACCTACAAAGTATACATGCTTGGCTTTTTGCCTGGATTTACCTACATGGGTGAAGTGGACAGAAGGATTGAGATCGCAAGAAAGTCATTGCCGGTAAAACTTTTTGCCGGAGCTGTAGGCATTGCCGGAAAGCAAACCGGAATTTATCCGGTGGATTCTCCCGGCGGATGGCAGATCATTGGAAGAACGCCAATACCGATCTTCAAAAAAGAAGAGAATCCACCCGTTTTGTTTCACCCGGGTGATGAAGTAAAATTTTATTCAATTACAGAAGATGAGTTTGAAAATTATCCGGCAAGGCGTTCTTGATACCGTTCAGGACTTGGGAAGGTACGGCTATCAATACCTCGGCATCAATACCAATGGTGTTATGGACCAATTCTCAGCACAACTATCCAACGCTTTGCTGGGGAAAATTTTATCGGCACCTGTAATTGAAATTCATTTCCCTGCATCACAATTTTTATTTGAAAAAGAAACAATCATTTGCATTACCGGCGCTGATTTTCTTCCATTCATTAATGATCAATCCATTCCTTTGGATCATCCGGTTGCTGTAAGCAAAGGAGCCATACTTAAGTTTGATAAACTGAGAACCGGTGCAAGGTGCTATTTATCTTTCCTGAATGATTTTGATATGTGTAAATGGTTGAACAGCTACAGCACCAATCTCAAAGCAGTTGCCGGTGGATGGCAGGGAAGAGCCTTACAAAAAAATGATATCATTCCTTTTAAAATGGATGTAAACGTTTCCAAACTTTTGCAGCATAAGGATTTTGTTGTGCTTCCATGGAAGGCCAATGATGTTGTAGATACCCGCAACGAAATTGAATTCATTATCGGCAGTGAATGGAACTGGCTTACCAAAGAGGCGCAGGTGCTTTTGCGGGGACAATGGTTTCAAATCACCAATGAAGCCGATCGTATGGGTTATCAACTGGCGGGACAAAATTTAGAAACACAGAATGGTGAGCAACTGGTTTCCTCGGCGGTAAGTTTTGGAACGGTGCAATTGCTTCCCGGCGGACAACTGATCATTCTTATGGCCGATCATCAAACCGCAGGTGGTTATCCCAGAATTGCCCACGTGATCTCTGCACACCTGCCCATTCTGGCCCAAAAAAAACCGAATGATGTGATCCGGTTTAAGATGACGTGTTTGGAAGAAGCGGAAAAAAAATTACTCAATCAAAAAAAACATCTAAATCAATTGCAAATTGCATGTAAATTCATAATGGAGGAATTTTTGAATGCTCAGTTGTTATTTGAACTGCGATATGGGGGAAGGCGTGGGTAACGATGAAGCCCTCATGTCTTTTATTACTTCTGCCAATATTTCCTGCGGATTTCATGCAGGCAACGGCGATACTATTCGCAATACCATTGCTCTTGCCAAAAAATATCATGTTCATATTGGGGCACATCCTTCCTTTCGGGACAAGGAAAATTTTGGGCGGAAGGAAATACATTTACCTTCTGATAAACTATATGCAATTGTACTGGAGCAATTGATAAAACTTGATCTGATCGCAAAAGAAAAAGGCGTACGGCTTCATCATGTAAAACCTCATGGCGCTTTGTACAATATGGCGGCAAGAGATGCACAAACTGCAAAGATCATTGCACAAACCATTAAAGATTTCAATGAGGAACTGATCCTGTATGGCTTGGCCAATAGTTTTTTGATCAGCGAAGCCAAAGCTCTGGAGCTAAAAACCGCCAGTGAAGTTTTTGCCGACCGCACTTATCAGGAAGATGGAAGTTTAACACCACGAGCTGAACCCAATGCTTTAATTGAAGATGAAGAGCAATACATTCAACAGGTATTGCAGATGATCAAAGAACAAACAGTAACTGCAACATCGGGTAAGGTCATTCCAATTGTTGCTGATACCATTTGTATTCATGGTGATGGAAAACACGCAGTACGTTTTGCCAAAAAAATTCATGAAGTTTTAAAACAACTAAGTCCTGAAACAATTTAAGTTCAGCTTATTCAGTGCCACATTTGGCGCTGCCTTCCTCATGGCCAATTCTTCCATTGGTCCTGGCTTTCTCACTCAAACCTCTTCTTTTACACAAACACTCACTACCAATTTTGGTTTTGTTATTCTTGTTTCGGTTTTACTGGACATCGGCGCACAATTAAATACCTGGCGTGTGCTTACCATTAGCGAACTAAGGGCACAGGACCTTTCCAATAAATTGCTTCCGGGTTTGGGCTATTTTTTATCTGTATTGGTTATACTTGGCGGCTTTGCTTTCAACATTGGCAATATTGCCGGTTGTGGTTTGGGTGTAAATGTAATCACGGGAATAAGTTTCGGGCAAGGCGCTGTTATCAGTTGCATCATTGCATTGATCTTGTTCTGGGTGAAGGAAACCGGAAAAATGCTGGATTCACTTACCCCTTTCCTTGGAACAATAAAAATTGTGCTGACATTGATCATTGCCATCGTTGCTCATCCTCCTTTAGCGCAGGCAGTACATCATACATTTCTTCCTGAGAAAATAAGTACTGCCGCTATTGTTACCATTGTTGGCGGAACAGTGGGTGGTTACATTAGTTTTTCTGGGGCTCATCGTTTGTTGGATGCCGGCATTAAAGGAAGAGAAAACTTAAAGCAGGTGAATAAAAGTGCGGTAAGTGGAATTCTTATTTCGGCCCTGATGCGCTATATTCTGTTTTTAGCAGTAATAGGCGTAGTTGCGAAAGGTGTTATGCTGGATAAAAATAATCCCGCAGGAACGGTGTTTCAATCAGCAGCAGGACAAATTGGTTTTCACATTTTTGGTATTGTACTTTGGAGCGCCGCCATTTCATCGGTGATTGGCGCTGCTTACACTTCGGTTTCTTTTTTTAAAACTTTTCACCCGTTGTTTATTAAATATGAACGATGGTGTATTTCCGTCTTCATTATTTTGTCAACCCTCATTTTTGTTTGGTTGGGCAGACCAAAGCAATTACTCATTCTTGCCGGTGCGGTCAATGGGTTGATCCTGCCCTTTGCACTTGCCATTATTTTAATTGCAGCAACAAAAACAAGATTGATGAAAGGCTATCGGCATCCTTTGTGGATGCAGTTGGCCGGATGGATTGTAGTGGCGGTTATGAGCTGGATGGGATACATAACCATTGCAGAAACCTGGAGCAGTTTATTTAAGTGAGATTAGCTCATAAATCCTTCGGAGAAATTCCCTTTCGCTTTTAAAATTCACGCTGTTCAGCCCGGGCACTGGTTTTGCATAGTACCCTTGCATAACCAATGAAAGCACTTATGAAAAAGACTTTTAAATCAAAAGTTGATCTGAACATTTTACTTCCTATATCAATCCTTCTTGTTGTAATTGAGGTATTCATGATTGTCCAAAAAATTATCATCGGTGAAATTGCTATCGGAATGCTGATGGCTTTTTTAATCTATTTGTTCATGGATACCTTTTATGAGGTGACCAATGACGATAAACTGAAAATAAAAAGCGGTTTCTTTTTTCGTGATGAGATTTACATTAAATCCATAAAGAAAGTGAAGCCCATCAAAGATCACCGGGCCTCGCCTGCACTGTCATCCGACAGGCTTGAGATCCGTTACAACCGTTATGGCCGGGTAGTGATCTCTCCCGATAACAAAACAGAATTCATCAGAGAATTAAGGGAAGTGAATCCCCGCATACGTGTGGAGTAAACAGCAGCAGTCATTTTATCATTGCATTTAGATTTTGTTTTGTTACTTGCCTCAAAGCTTCTCTTGAAACAAAGCACTGCTCATATCGGTTTTACTATTACTTTTCTTTTGATTCTTTTTGCAGGAACCACTTCGGCACAGTACAAAGTGAAGGGAACAGTGTATGACAGTTCCAGGATTTACCGCATTGAAGCCGTGACCGTAATGAGCACCAGCGGACAAATAACCATGACGGACAGCATGGGCCGCTACCAGATCAACGTTGGAGAAAAAGATTCGATCTGGTTTTCTTTTCTTGGCAAGCCCACACCAAAATATCCCGTGTTGAAAATTGCGGATGTCAATCAGTTTGATATTGCGCTCCAGTTGAAATCGGATGTGATGCAGGAAGTGCGGATCAAAAGCCGCAGCTATCGCATGGATTCCATTGAAAACAGAAAGGATTATGCAAAGATCTTCAACTTTCACCGGCCTACTGTCGGCAGCATGACCACTATTGGTCCGAATGGTGCAGCCA
Source organism: Flavisolibacter sp. (assembly GCA_025936195.1). The sequence goes on along the minus strand of JAICTW010000143.1, from coordinate 473 downwards.
TTGACCTTGATGAATTGATCCGTGTTTTTCAATTCCGGAAAAATAAATCTACCGAAAAATTCAGGGAACGTTTGGAAGAACAGGAAAGGCAAAAATTTGTTGACCACCGGTTCAACAAAGCACTGGTAAGAAGATTAACCAAGCTGGATGGAGATGATTTGAATGTGTTCATGTTGCGCTACCGGCCTTCCTATGCTTTTGCACTTACTTCAAGCGAATACGATTTTCAGATGTACATCAAAAAATGTTTTGAACTGTTTAAACGAACAAAGACCTTTTGACGTTTGTTGAAAAGCAGTAAATTGACCTGACAATTTCTGCTATGTCGAAATTCTTTTGCTGCTTATTTGTTTTTACTTCTTTAATTGCTTCTGCACAGGCTTATCAAAAAATTCACGACAAAGCTATTGTCGTTGACACGCATAATGATGTGTTATCAACAGTAACCATGCGAGGTTTGAATATTGAGAATG
>JAICTW010000763.1 GCA_025936195.1 Flavisolibacter sp. | reverse complement strand
TTCAACGATTTGTCCGCGATGGCCGACAATTGTTTGTCTGAACTATAAATTAATTTCTGATAGAAATAAAATTGCCACGTGCTGAAAAAAAATATTTTCCCAATTGTTTGTGCCCAATCACCATTGGGAAGTTCTGTGATTAAGAAATTTTTGAATTCAAATGTATCTCTCAGGTAGGCAAGATCATCTTCTGTTATTTTTTTTTCCGTGTTTTCGAAATTAATTATTTCGGCGGCATATTGATAAAAATTCCTGGCTTGTCCTATCAGATCTAATGCAATATTGCTAATGGCAATATCCTGTTCAATCATGGGGCCATGTCCGGTCCATTCACTTAACCGATGCCCCATTATTAAAGAACTATCGGCAAGATGAAGCGTATAGTCCGCTAAATAGCTTTTGTCAATATTTGTTGGTTTACTGTCCATCCCAAAGTATTAATAACATCGATCTCACATATATTTTAATTCATCCGGTAAATCATAAAAGGTGGGATGGCGATATATTTTATCATTAGCAGGCTCAAAAAAGCTTTCGGCTTCATCGGGGTTAGTGGCATGAATGTATTTAGATTCCACCACCCAGATACTAACGCCCTCCATCCTGCGGGTATAAACATCGCGGGCATTTTCTATGGCCATTTGAGCATCTGCTGCATGAAGGCTTCCTGCATGTTTGTGTTCCAACCCCTGCCTGCTGCGGATAAAAACTTCCCAAAGAGGTTCTTCTTTTTTTTGATCCATTTTTTAGGGTTTAAAATTCATCATTAAAAATTCTTTTCAGACGGTTTCTAATTTCACCTCTTTATCTGAATTCTTCTTTTTTTGCTTAGCTGCAAATACCAAAGCAGCTTCTCTAACCCAGGCACCGTCTTCATGTGCTTTTATTCTTGCTGCCAGTCTTTCTTTATTGCATGGTCCGTTTCCATTTATCACGTTCCAAAATTCTTCCCAATTAATTTCTCCAAAATCGTAATGGCCTCTTTCTTCATTCCATTTCAAATCAGGATCAGGAATGATAATTCCTAAAATGTCTGCCTGCTCTTTGCAGATGTCAACAAATTTCTGTCTTAATTCATCATTGCTAAATCGTTTGATTTTCCATTTCATACTCTGCGCCGTGTGCGGTGATTGATCATCATTAGGACCAAACATCATAAGACTGGGCCACCACCAGCGATCAAGCGCGTCTTGCGCCATGGCTTTTTGTTCTTTGCTTCCACGGCATAGTGTCAATAAAATCTCATAACCTTGCCTTTGATGAAAACTTTCCTCTTTGCAGATGCGGACCATCCCTCGTGCATAAGGGCCATAAGATGCTCTGCAAAGCGGTACTTGATTCATGATAGCTGCACCATCTACCAGCCAGCCAATTGCGCCCATATCTGCCCATGAAATAGTTGGATAATTAAAAATAGAAGAATATTTCGCTTGCCCTGATAATAATTGTTCAATCATTGCTTCGCGGGAAATATTTAATGTTTCCGCGGCACAATATAAATACAGCCCATGACCTGCTTCATCCTGAACTTTGGCAAGCAAAATGGCTTTTCTTTTTAACGAAGGGGCTCTTGTTATCCAATTAGCTTCCGGTAGCATGCCGACAATTTCACTATGGGCATGCTGACTTATTTGACGTATCAGCGTTTTCCTATAATCATCAGGCATCCAGTCTTTGGGCTCTATTTTTATATCCTGCTCAATCCTGGCGTTAAATTTTTCTAATAGTTGCTGGGTACCCATCAAGAAAATCGTTTGTACTCAAAGTTACTGATTTCAAAAGGTAATCGGTTGTAAGTGTAGTTAA
>JAICTW010000329.1 GCA_025936195.1 Flavisolibacter sp. | reverse complement strand
TCTTTCCCGCTTCGTTTATAAAAAAATACATTGACTACATTGCCTTGCATAAAATGAATTATTTCCACTGGCATTTGACCGAAGACCAGGGTTGGAGAATTGAGATCAAAAAATATCCAAAGCTTACACAGGTGGGAGCGTGGAGAAACGGCACCATCATTGGACGTTATCCCGGAACGGGAAACGACAATACCTACTACGGCGGCTTTTATACACAGGACGAAATTAAAGATGTGGTGAAGTATGCTGCCGATCGTCACATCACCGTGATCCCGGAAATTGAAATGCCGGGACATTCTTCTGCTGCAATTGCAGCTTATCCATGGTTGAGTTGTTTTCCCGATGAACCAACAGTGATCCCTTCTCACCCTTCACAAAAAAGTATTGAAGAACAAGCCCACGGGCGAAAGAAACTGGTGCAGGAAACCTGGGGCGTTTTCAATGATGTGTTTTGTGCAGGCAACGATTCCACCTTTATGTTTTTGCAGGACGTGATGGATGAAGTGCTGCAACTATTTCCTTCACAATACATTCATGTGGGTGGCGATGAATGTCCGAAAACCAACTGGAAACGTTGTCCCAAATGCCAGGCAAGAATGAAAGCACTCGGCTTAAAAAATGAAGAAGAGCTACAAAGTTATTTCATTCAGCGCATGGAAAAATATTTAAACAGCAAAGGAATAACGATCATTGGATGGGATGAAATTCTGGAAGGCGGCCTGGCGCCGAACGCCTGGGTAATGAGCTGGCGCGGAGAACAAGGTGGCGTTGCTGCTGCTACACAAAATCATAATGTAGTAATGACACCGGGTGATTATGTTTATTTGAATTATTCGCAAACAAGGAACGAAGATTCGATTACCATTGGTGGTTATCTTCCCATTGAAAAAGTGTACAGCTATGAACCTGTGCCCAAAGAGTTGGATTCCGCTAAAGCGAAATTTATTGAAGGCGCCCAGGGAAATCTTTGGACGGAATACATAGCCAACACCAGTATTCTTCAGTACATGCTGTTTCCAAGAATGAGTGCACTGAGTGAAGTGGTGTGGAGTCCGAAGGATAAAAAAGACTGGAATGATTTTCAGAAACGGTTGCTGACACAATTTAAAAGATATGATTTATGGAAGGTGAATTATAGCAAGGCGTATTTTGATATAAGCGCATCGGTGTTGCCTACCGAAGATTTTAATGGTGTTGCATGGAAGTTGGGAAGCAAATATCCAAAGGCAAGCTTGCAATTACGAGATGCTCAGAATATGAACAGTGTGAGAACGGTAAGCTTTCATAATTATACGAAGCCTGCAACTATAAAAAATACTTCAGTTTATGAAGCAAGATTATTTTCAAATGGCAAACAGTTAGGTAATTCTTTGTACCAAAAGTTTTACTTCAACAAAGCCACCGGAAAAAAAGTTTCTATCACTACTCCCCCCAATCCAAAATATCCCGGACAAGACGGCGCTTTTAGTTTGGTGAATGGCATTTACTCCAGCAAAGGTTTAAGTTATACCGATTGGCTGGGATGGGTAGGAGATGATATGCAAGCAACCATTGATCTCGGCAAAACAACTTCCTTTGATTCGGTACGCATGCACACGGTGGATCAAAACGGAAGCTGGATTTATTTGCCGCAATATGTGGAAGTGCTGACATCAAACGATGGAAATAATTTTACTCCTGTTGGTAAATCGTCTGCATTTGTTGCAGATACGTTGACGACCGGATGGATCACCATTCCCACTCCAAAACAATCCGCACGATTTATAAAAGTGATTGCAAAGAATTATGGATTGATTCCCGATGGGAAAGCAGGAGCAGGAAATAAAGCATGGTTGTTTGCCGATGAAGTGCAGGTGTATTAGCCCCCTGTCCCCCGGTGGGGGAACTTAGGTCGGAGTGACTTTGCTTATTTCAGTCTTTCTTAAAGCAGTAAGATTATTTTAAGCGACAGCTTTTGTTTTTTACTGAAGTAGCTCTCTAAAAGTTAGTTGAATAATTATGTATCTATCTGTATTGCTGCTATCAACTTCGGTTGTGTCACTCACTTGTACTGCAGCAACTTTATTCAGCATTATGCAGGTGTCATTACAATATTTATCAGTTCTTTGTTTCGGAGTTTTCTTCAGCGCCGCAAAGAGCGCAAAGAAGACGCAAAGAGCGCAGAGAAAGAAAAGCTCTTGTAATAAAAGAATGATTGAAACAGTAGTCAACCAAAACTTCAGACTTCAGGCTTCAAACTCCAAACTTGAAATCTCAAACATTGAACCTTTGTATCTTTAGCGCTTAAATAGTTCAATCACAGCTCATGCAAAATCAAACTGCGGAAATTAATCTCATTGATGCATTCGAACGGATCCCTGTAAACATTTATCCCGATCTTCAGCAAGGCTCATTATTTGCTGCTCATCAAATTGCCCGGCTCATTCGCGAAAAACAATCAAGAAATGAAAAATGTGTGCTGGGAATGGCCACTGGTTCTACTCCTAAAACCATGTATGCCGAACTGGTGCGGCTTCACAAAGAAGAAGGCCTGAGTTTTAAAAATGTGATCACATTTAATCTTGATGAATACTATCCCATTGACAGGGATGCCTGGCAAAGCTATAACAGCTACATGCACCGCAACCTGTTTGATCATATTGATATTGATAAAAAAAACATTCATATTCCCAATGGCGAATTGCCAAAAGAAGAAGTGAAAAAGCATTGCCAGGAATATGAAAAGCAAATTGAGCTGGCAGGCGGAATTGATCTTCAAATTCTGGGCATTGGAAACAATGGACATATCGGTTTCAACGAACCGGGATCGAGCATTTATTCCAAAACAAGGCTGATTAATTTGGAGAACTCCACGCGGCTTGCCAATGCTTATGAGTTTGCCAACATTTCACAAGTGCCAAGGCTTGCCATTACGATGGGCATCAGTACTATTTTAAAAGCGAAAAAAATTATTTTGCTTGCCTGGGGGCCTGCCAAAGCACCGGTAGTGCAAAAAGCAGCCGAAGGACATGTAACAGAACAGGTGCCTGCAAGCTTGTTGCAGCAACACAATGATTGCATTTTTATTCTGGATGAAACAGCAGCTTCTGAACTTACCCGCAATAAATCGCCCTGGCTTACAGGTGAAATGGAGTGGACTTCCAAGATGATCAAAAAAGCCGTGGTAAACATGGCTTTAAAATTGAACAAGCCCGTTCTTTCCCTCACCAATAATGATTACAATGAATTTGGCCTTGGTGATCTGATCGTGGAAGAAGGTGATGCGTATGAAATCAATCTGCAGGTGTATTACATGCTTCGCGATTCTATTACCGGCTGGCCTGGTGGAAAGCCCGATGCCAATTTACCCACGCATCCTGAACGTTCCAATCCTTATCCTAAAAGAGTGTTGATCTTTTCTCCGCACCCGGATGATGATATCATCAGCATGGGAGGCACTTTTCAAAGATTGCACGACCAGGGACATGATGTACATGTGGCTTATCAAACCTCGGGCAACATTGCAGTAACGGATGAATTTGTTACCCGCTTTCTTGATTTTGCTGTGGGCTTTGAAGAAATTGCAGGAGGAAGCAGTGACAAAACCGAAAAGATATTTGAAGAAGTGCGCAATTATCTCTCCAGAAAAAAAACCAATGAAACCGATACGGCACAGATACGTGCCATCAAGGGGTTGATCCGCCGTTGCGAGGCAAGAGCTACTTGCCGCTACGTAGGACTTCCCGAACAAAATGTGCACTTTCAAAATCTTCCTTTTTATGAAACCGGCACCATTGAAAAAAAGCCAATGGGAGAGGAGGACGTTCAACTGACAATGAAGCTGCTTCGCGAAGTAAAACCACAACAGGTTTTTGCAGCAGGTGATCTGGCCGATCCGCATGGCACGCATAAGGTTTGCTTAGATGTGGTTTTCGAAGCGTTGAAAAGAATTAAAGAAGCGAAAGACGAGTGGATCAAGGACTGCTGGTTGTGGTTGTACAAAGGTGCCTGGCAGGAATGGAATATTGAAGAAATTGAAATGGCCGTGCCGATGAGTCCCGACCAGGTATTGAAAAAACGTTATGGCATTTTCATTCACCAGTCGCAAAAAGATATGGTGCCTTTCCAGGGAAGTGATTCGAGGGAGTTCTGGCAAAGGGCCGAAGAAAGAAATGCCAACACAGCTAATTTGTATGCGCAGTTAGGACTTACGCATTACGCTGCCATGGAAGCTTTTGTGCGATGGAAATATTAGCGGTGATTTTCAATTGCCGGTTACAAGAAATATCCATTTTGGTTTTAATCTTACTTCAACAACGACTCTGATAAAAATAGAGTCGTGGTTTTTTTTTTTTTTTTGCTAGTTTGGTAAAAATTAAAAAAAATAATGAGAATCAAGCGGATAAAAAATAAAGAAGAGGGTGTGGATATTTAAAAAACAAAAAAAAACAAAAGGAATTGATAAATATA
>JAICTW010000197.1 GCA_025936195.1 Flavisolibacter sp. | reverse complement strand
TAATCCACAGACTTATCAAATAGCCAGATTTGCACTTTCACGGACCTTCAATGATCTGAAGCCTGAAACTATAGATCAACTTAAAATACATTTGCTGGATTCTGTTGGCTCCATGGTCCATTGCCTTCATCGTCCTACCATTGAAAAATTAGCAAAGCAGATAGCTGAGCTAAACGGAAGTGGTAAATGCAATGTTCCCGTCATTGGCAAAACTGCTTACGACAGGGCAGCAGAATTTTATACAGCACTCAACCGCTATCCCGATTTCATGGATAATTACCTGGGCAAAGAGGCTACCTGTCATCCAAGCGACAACATTGGTGCATTGATCGCAGCTTCGCAAATGGTCAATGCAAGTGGTGAGGATTTTTTAATTGCCATGGCCATTGGTTATGAAATTGAATGCCGCCTCATAGAAGAAGTACCGGTAATGATGAAGGGTTTTGATCACACTTTATTATTTGCATATTCGATTACGGCAGCTTTATGCAGGATGCTGAATTTATCTGAAGAGCAAACAGCCAATGCCCTTGGTATTGCGGGATGTTCCTTTGATCCTTTGGTGGTTTGCCGGGCTTCTTACACCAGAGAATGGAAAGGATTAATGTCGGCATTAGTGGCGTTTGGTTGCTTCAACATTGTATTGCTGGCTAGAGAAAATATGACTGGTCCAATGCAAATTTTTGAAGGCCCTAAAGGATTTAAAAAAGAACTCGGAATGGAATTAAAATACAATTGGGAAGAAGATCATTTCGATCTCATTCCAAAATGTATTCTCAAAAGCTACAATTCCGAAGTGCATACGCAATCTTTAATCGAAACGGCTATTGAATTGAAACAGCAAAATAAAATTGATGCGGCTGAAATCGAAAAGATTCAACTGACTACGTTCTTAACAGCATATCATATTGTTGGTGGTGGCGAATACGGTGATCGTCACGATGTTCATTCGAAGGAGCAGGCCGACCATAGTTTGCCTTACACGGTTGCCGTTGCTTTGTTGGACGATGAATTGTACCCGGAGCAATTGCTTGAAAAGCGCATCAATAAACCCGATGTTCAGACTTTATTAAAGAAGGTGGAAGTGAAAACAAAGTTTCCTCTTCACAAACCTGAAAAGCTTTCCGGTTTTCTGGATCCATACACAAAACAATATCCGGATAAAATGATGGCTGAAGTGAAGATCACCATGAAAGACGGTAAGGAATATTCTTTGGAAAAAGAGGACTATTATGGTTTTCACACAAGACCTATGTCCTGGGTGGATGTCAAAAAGAAATTTAAAAGATTATGCAGCACCAATGCCAATAAAGAATTACAGCAGCAGATCATTGATGTTGTCAGCAATCTTGAAAAGCATTCGGTAAAAGACCTGGTGAACTTATTGGTAAAAGCAGGAGGAGAGAAAACAAAAACAATGAAGCACTATAAAAAGGCCGGATGATTAAAATGTTTGTCAGTTCACGGGTTCACAAGTTCACGAGTTGTTCCGGATTTTAATTGAACTCGTGAACTTGCAAACCTGCACACGTGAACGAACTAAAACTGCTCCAGCCCCGAGAAGAAGAAATCCCCTTCGACCTTTGCATTTTCATCGCTGTCGCTTCCATGCACGGCGTTTTCTCCAACGGAAGTTGCATATAATTTTCTAATGGTGCCTTCTGCAGCCTGCGCCGGATTGGTGGCGCCGATCAGCGTTCTGAAATCAGCTACGGCATTATTTTTTTCAAGAATAGCGGCAATAATTACTCCGCTGCTCATAAACTCCACCAACTCACCGTAAAAAGGTCTTTCCTTATGCACGGCATAAAACTCGCCTGCTTTTTCTTTGGTCAGTTTGGTCAGTTTCAGGGCTACAATACGGAAACCTGCTTTAATGATCTTATCCAGAATAGCTCCTGCATGTCCGTTCTTCATCGCATCAGGTTTGATCATGGTAAATGTTCTGTTGCTCATCTTACTTTCAATTTTCGTTTTGAATTTTGGCCGCAAAGATAGGAGGGAAGTTTGTAGTTTGAAGCTGAAGTTCGTTTGAGGTTTGGAGTTTTTCGTTGAGCGTATTGTCAACCTGTGAACAATCACCTTGAATCAAAGAATAAAAAATTTCAAAACAGTTTTTATCTTGTTCCTGAATCCTCTTGCATGTTGCGTATAGCTCTGTTTTTCTTTTTCCTTCCCTTATTTTGTTTTGGTCAGATACCAAAGCCCAAAGCGAATACCTATGTAAACGATTACACCAGCAACTTAACTCCAGAGGAAGTTTATCAACTGAACACAAGATTGCGTTTGCTCGAAAATGAGACCACAGTGCAGATGGCCATTCTTTTAATCAATGATTTGCCTTCGGATATGACCATAGAAGATTATGCACGAACTATTGGTAATGCCTGGAAAGTAGGAGTGAACCATAATGGAATTGTATATGTAGCTGTTTTAAATAAACGGCGGCAACGACTTGAAATTGCAGAACGGCTGGAAGGTGATATTCCCGATATGATCGCTGCGGAAATCATCAATAACCTAAGAGATGACCTGCGGCAAAAAAATTATTATGGTGCATTAGATCTTTTAATTACTCAGGTTAGTGAACGGTTGGGTGTTTACAGCAATTCTTCATCCGATACCACCTATCTGGAGCAACCTTCAACTTCAGTTCCTGACACTCCCCTGGAACAAACAGAATTTGAAAAAGAAAAAGCAAAGTATGATCGTTGGCAACCTTTTGCATTTTGGGCAATTGTTTTTGGTGCGGTTGTATTTTGTATTTGGGCCTATCGCTATCGTAAGAAGTATGTTAGAATGAATACGGTTAATGGTGTTTACATTGGCATTGGCAGCGCTTATTATGCAAGTACACATCCGGAAGAAAGCGCCGGTTCTGATGGCGGAGGCGGATTTGGTGGTTTTGGTGGAAGCGGTGGCGGCGGGTTCTCAGGTGGAGGTGCGTCGGGAAGTTGGTAGATGTTTTTTTGCTGCGTAGAAATCTTTATCAAAAGGAAACTGATTTCGATACCTCATTCAGTGTAACCGCAGCACTGCCCTTGTAGTGTGTTTTCACCAATAACTAAGTCGTGACTCTAAGTAAGGATAATTAATTGCAATGTATCCTCCTGTACGTTTTCTGGTGCAGCCATGCGCAGTGCGAAAGGAAGGCCGGCGAAGGCGTAAAAGCCCGCTGTAAGAGAACTTGCTTGATTCTTGAATACACTTTCATAACTTCAAAAAACAATCTCCAGCCATGCCCCACCATCAACAACTCTACGAACGTCTTCAACAATCATTTTTCCACATTCCCAATGTTGAAGAAAAGAAAATGTTCAGTGGTACTGCCTTTATGGTGAATGGAAAAATGTGCATGACGGTTGGCCCGGACCGCATCATGTGCCGCATTGATCCGGAAGTGCACGATGAAGCGATCAAAATAAAGGGTTGCAAAACCGTTGTAATGAAAGGAAAAGAGTACAAAGGCTATGTTCATGTATCGGCTGAGGTGTTGCCAACGAAAAAGGAACTCGATTACTGGATCAACCTTTCACTCGAATTCAACAAAAAGGCAAAAGCATCACCTAAGAAAAAGAAAAAAACTGCCTGATAAAGTGCTGAAGTAAACTGAAAATTGTACACTGTAAACTGCAAACTGAGAACTCTTTTAACTAAGGTTCATTTCATCCTTAAACTTCTTCCAAACTCCAAACTTTCCTCTACATTTGCGGCTTGCTTATGCAGCCTATTTACGAGATATACCCACAACTTACCGAAAAGAAAAAGATCGTTATTACCATGCATCAAAAACCCGATGCGGATGCAATGGGTTCTGCATTGGCTTTGTGCCATTTCCTGAAACAGTTTGGACATGAAGTGGAAGTGATCTCTCCAACCAACTGGGCCCGCTGGCTTAACTGGATGGAAGGTGTGAAAGAAGTGTACGATTACGAGTTGGAAAAAGCAGACGCCGATAAAGTTTTGGATGCAGCCGACTGGCTGTTTTCTCTCGATCATAATCATTTCAGTCGCGCCAAGCACATGGCTCCAAAACTGGCTTCGCTTCAATGCACTAAAATTTTAATTGACCATCACCGCGAGCCGGATGAAGCTTCTTTTACGTACGGAATTTCCAACACCGGCAAAAGCTCTACCTGTGAAATGATTTATGATTTTATTGTCAACTCAGGGCACAGAGATAAGATCAACAACATCATCAGTGAATGTTTGTATGCAGGCTTAGTGGCCGATACCGGTTCCTTTCGTTTCTCTTCCACTACGGCACATGTTCATCATGCCGTGGCTGCATTAAAAGAGCAGGGTCTCGATCATACGAAAGTGCATGAAGCATTGTATGATAATTTTCTTGAAAACCGCTTGCGTTTTTTAGGACATGTATTGAGCAACCGGATGGAAATTTTTTACGAACTCAATACAGCACTCATCTATGTATCAAAAATGGAATTGCTGAAGTATGAGATCAAAACCGGCGATACCGAAGGGCTCGTCAATTATCCTTTATCCATACAAGGCATAAAATTAGTGGGCTGCGTTATTGACAGGGATGAAGAAAGAAAATGGAGCTTCCGCAGCAAAGGCGATTTTGATTGCAATGCTTTTGCAAGGAAATACTTCAATGGCGGCGGACATTTTAATGCCTCCGGTGGCAACGACCAGGCATCGCTGCAGGAAACCGTTCAGAAATTTAAAAAAGCAATCAGGGAAAACAGTTCACTATTACAATAAAAAATAAACAAATGAAATTTCCGAAGATCATTCTTAGCATTCTGGCAATGGCAACAATTATATCTGCCTGCCAGAGTGTTGAATTCAAAAAAACAAGCGCCGGAGTTCCTTATAAAATTTTCAGCAGTAATAAAGGCGATTCCGTTCGTGCAGGTTCCATAGTTAAGTACCAAGTGATACAAAAAGTTAAGGACAGTGTTTTATACAGTTCTTATAACCTGAAAAAACCTGAGTACGTTCAGGTGAAGCCTCAGGCAACAAAACCTGTTTACGGCGATAGTAAGGCCAATGCTGAAGAGATCATTGCCAAAGCCAAACAGGGCGATAGTATTTACTTGGTGCAATCAACTGATTCGCTGATCAAGGAAAATCCGCAGCAAACCATGTTTAAAAGCGGACAGCAATTAATTACTACTATCAAAATTGAAGCTGTGTATAAAAATCCGGAAGAGGCCAACGATGCTTACATGAAAGAGCAACGTTCCGGTTATGACGATCGCAAAAAAGAAGGCCTGAAAAGCTTTAAAAAAGATACCGCTGCACAGGCTTCTATTGAAAAAGACGATAAGCTCATTGAAGACTATTTGAAAGCACACAATATTCAGGCCGAAAAAAATGAATGGGGAGTTTATATTGAAAGATTGGCGCCGGGACAAGGGCCAAAACCTGCCTTCGGACAATTTTCCACTATTCGCTACAAGGGCATGCACATGTCGGGAGAAGTGTTTGATCAAAATGTAATGCCGCTGCAAATTGGTGTTTCGCAGGTGGTCTTTGGATTTATGGAAGGCGTAAGCCAGTTAAGCAAAGGCGAAAAAGCAAGAATTTATATTCCATCTCTTTTGGCTTACGGTGAACAGGGCAATCCTCCGAAAATAAAGCCCAACGAGAATTTGATCTTTGAAGTAGAAGTGTTGGATATTACAGAGAAAGAGCCTGCGCAACAGCAGCAACAGCAACAACCTGTTCAACAGCCAACAGGAAATAAGTAAAACTCTATTTCAAATTATTTTCCGAATTTTACAACGCATTCAGTAATTGAATGCGTTTTTTCTTTTTGATTTAGGTCCCGTTTTTAGTCCAAGATCCGGAGAATCTGAAAACTTATGTAACACCACAGGCTCCGTACTTTTTGGAAATTAATGCGCCCTTAAGGAGATAATGAAATCGTTCGGTAAATAAGAGCAGTTGATCCCTGCTCTTTATT
>JAICTW010000167.1 GCA_025936195.1 Flavisolibacter sp. | reverse complement strand
TCATTCATACAATTCCTGTTCATTGGTATAATAGGTAATTCTTGAATTCACCATCTTGTTGTGGATCTTTTCACCGGTTGGACTTTCTTTCTTTTTTGAGTTATGAATCTTTAGAAAGCTCCTTTCTTCACCGCTGATGATATCGGGATTGATTTTTACAATTTCCTTCTCAGCCTCTTTTAAAACCGATTTAATAGATTTAGCCAGTGCCTTTATTTTATCATCAGGAATTTGATTGCATTTGGATTGGGGATGAATACCGGCTTCGTATAAAATTTCATCCGCATAAGCATTTCCGATTCCTCTGATTATATTCTGATCGAGTAAAAAAGCTTTGATGGTCGTTTTCTTTTTTGATAATTTCTCTTTCAGGAAAGTATAATCAACATCATCCGACAAGGCATCGGGAGATTCTTTAACAACAGGATTCAATGTGATATTGGCAGCTCCCTGGAAATCGGTCAGTACCAGCCGTTCATCATTATCAAAATGCAGAACAACGATCGTATTCTTCTTATCATTTTTTTCCTGGAGCAAATACAAATTGCCGTGAAGCATCAGGTGCATGCCCAAAACAGTTCCGTTGCTGAATTCAAAATGCAACTCCTTTCCTTCTCTGTAAACCCGCTTCAATTTGCTTCCTTCAATTTCTTTCTTTACTTCTGAAACGGAAGCTTTCAGTTTGCTTTTATTTTCCACTTCTATCTTCTTCACTTTTTTGCCGGATAATTTTTTATCCAGGTTTTTGGCAAATACATTCAGGTCCGGTAATTCAGGCATAAATTATTTGTTTGAATTATTGATTCCATTTTTCAATTTCTGCTCCAATGGCATCTACAAATTTCTGATCTTTTGCCCCATCAATCTTCCAGTTGTTGGTCATTCGTTTAATAATACCAATCGCCTGATCGTTTATCGAAACATCAAACTCGGAACAAACACCATCGGCGCAGGTTTGTGAAATGGGAACAGCTTCGCCCTTGTATAGTTCGCCTTCATATTCAAATTCAACAGGCACTGGCTCCTGTTCTAACTGTGCAATGAATTCCTGCAATAAGTTGATCAATCGTTTCTTTTGCGTTTTGGCACTTGTATTCCATTTTTCCTTCTCTGCCCTTTTGTGTGCAAGCTTGAATTTCAAACCGGTCATTGATGTTGAATAATCATTGGCATTCAGCTTTCTCACGTTCTGATGCGCTAAAATATACCAGTGATATTCGGTTCCTACCGGAACACCTGAACCTTCAGGAGCCTTGCCTGCTCTGCGTTTGGTAACTGCATACGATATTTCCCACAAATCAGGAGTGATCTTCGTTTCCTTCCATTCGCCTTTGTCGTAGTGCCATTTATGACTGCGGCCTATTTTTATTCCGGTGTATTGCTGTCCTTCAAAATTTTTATACTCGTTATAGGATCCGGAAAGATCTGTTGCTGCTTTTTTCTTTGAAGATGGACTGACCATGGATTTTTGTCTGGTGCTTCTTGTCTTTCGCGCCGGAACTGTTTTTGTTGCCATAGTGTTGTTTACTGCATAGCTCCAAAACCAATTCCATTCAACACTTGTAGTAAGCACAAAGAATTGACATTGATATGCACAGATGATGAATAGTTGCTGATGTAGTGAACGCTTGAACTCTGAACTTGCGACTAATGACTTTGACTGCATTTACTCTACCTTTTCCTATGGCATTTGTTTTGAGCTTTTTAGTGCTAATCGAAATGCATGATCAAAAAAATGAAAGCAGCCTATTATGAAACATTTGGTGATGCCGGTGTTCTCAAAACCGGTGAACTGAATGTTCCGGAAATAAAAGAAGCTGAAGTATTGGTAAGAATAAAAGCAGCTGCAGTGAATCCTGTGGATGCTGCCGTACGCAACGGTTTTTTAAAAACACTTCCGGTATATTTTCCGGCCATACCCGGCTGGGATGTAGCCGGTGTGGTTGAAGACAGAGGTTTTGCAGCAAGAAGATTTGCTGTTGGTGATGAAGTGTATGCTTATGCACGGCGGCCCTTTGTACAATGGGGCACGTATGCTGAATACATCGTGATCCCTGAAAGTTATCTATCCTTGCGCCCCAAAAAAATTTCATGGAAAGAAGCGGCGGTATTCCATTAGTTGGACTGACTTCTTACCAATCCTTATACATTGCAGGAAATTTACAGGAAGGACAAACAGTGCTGATCCTCGGTGCTTCAGGCGGCATTGGTACAGTAGGCATTCAACTGGCAAAGGCAAAAGGCGCTACGGTCATTGGTGTGGCCAGTAAAAAAAATCATAACTACATGAGTGGATTCGGTGCCGATTATACTTTAGACTATCATCATACACATATTGGCGATGAAGTAAAGAAAATATTTCCCCAGGGTGTTGATCTCATCTTTGATGCTGTCAGTGGCGAAACCTTTCAGCAAAGTTTAAAAGCCGTTAAAAAAGGCGGTACAGTAGTTTCGCTTTTAAATTATGGAGAAGGTATAGACAAGAGCATACATTTTCATTATGTATTTGTTGAACCGGATTCATCGCAGCTTGATGAATTGGGAAATCTTGCTAATCAGGGAAAGCTAAAAATACATGTAAGTGAAACCTATTCTTTGGATGAAGCTGTACAGGCCATGAAGCAAATAGAAACGCATCATACCACAGGTAAAATTGTTATTGTTCCATAAAATAACTTCGGATCAAAAAACAGTTTCAAGATGAAATGTAAATAAAAACAATTCGCAAATGCGAAAATGTTTTGGGATGGTTATCATGCTTCTGCGCATCAAATTGCATAAGCTGACTGCCGCATTACTCCAACATATTCTGCCCATCCCCCGGCACTTCCAAAGTCAAACATCTTGAAGAGAATTACAAAGTCGGCGCCCTTCATCTTACACAGCAAAATATGAATGCATTGGAAGCTTTATCAAGACCAACAATTTCAGGGTAGGAATATAGTGATGGATTGATAATTCTCTCCATCACTTAGGTACCATCATCTGCCATATCGGCTCCTTAATGCAGATGAAAATAGTTATTAACTTATTCAGCATATCACTCCTTCATCATCTTCACCGATTGCTGTTTACCCTGCGGCCATACAATGGTTAATACATAGTATCCTCCTGGAAGATTGCTCATATCCAGGCTGATGGAATTAATACCTTGTGTCAGACCTGCTTCTTTCGCCTGTACAACGATTCCTGATTGGTTCACAAGGATCATTTTTACATTCTGGTTTTTTGGTGAACCGATCCGCACATGAGCTGTACTGTAAACAAGATTATCCACGCTGAGCAAATTAGTATTGTCAACGCGAACAATAGAACTGTACCTGCGTTCGCCTGCTGTATTTATGGCTGCTACACGCAGATCTACATTTTCCAGTGCTTTATTATAAATGAAATCATAAGGTACTTCGCCCAATTTTGACCGCAGTGCCGGAAGAGTGCCAATAGATTTCCAGGTAAGGCCACCATCGGAGCTTTGTTCAATATCAAAATGATCAGCATCTGCCTGGGGCTGAATGCTTGTCCAGTTCAGTTGCAGCGAGTTTACATCAGAAAGGGCCTGAAAGGAATTGATCCGGAAAGCATAAAGATCACCGGTGACTGTTGTGGTTGATATTTGCTTCCGCCCAAGTATGGTATCTGCCGCACGGTTATTAAAATAGAGCGGGTTATTGGCTTTCACAAAACTTCCGTCGCCGTTCCTTAACGGATTCACTGTAACCACACGGTCTCTTTCATCGTACTGGGCATGAACTGCTGTGATCAGCAGGCAGGTGCACATCACTATAATCGTTCTCTTCATTGTCTTCAGTTTTAGTGATTGCCGGACGTGCTATCTATAAAACCAAACTTGTGCCGATTATAGCAAAATGCGATTCAAAATTCAGGAGGAAGAATAATGTTCTGCTATTCCGTAGTGATACGGCTCACTACCTGCCATCCATTTTCATTTTTGATCCAGGTATCAATATATAAACTGGTGTCTGAAAAATGGTCTTCATCATACGATCCGCTCCAGAACAAATAAGACCTGACAATTCCAACATCATTAACTGTTTTCACTTTTATATTCACAAAATGAACCGAATCTATTTTGAGATCATTCATGGTATTGCGCATCCACATGTTTCTCGATACTGCCGGACTGTCAATATACTTCATGCCCGACATGGTAAACTCCGTCGCCATTAATTCATTCAGTGTGGACTGGTCTTTTTTCATCATGGCATGCATCCAGTCGTTTTCCAATTGGGTAAGATCATTGTTCACTGGCTTTTGTACAGTATTGTTTTGATTGCATGCGGCGATCAGAAAAACAAGAAAGCTGAAAATGAAAAGGCTTCGCATGAGAAATGTTTTTCTAAAAGTAAGATTTTGTATTGTCTTGTTTTTCGAAGTATCTATTATGAAAACAAAAAAGCCGGCATTAACCGGCTTTGTAAAAAGAAAATTTGATCAGCTATTTTTCTGACTTACCAACCACTTTGTAAGTAGTGGAATCATTATTTGTTTCTGCCTTCAGATAAAGATTATCGGGTGTCAGGTACAGCACTTCGCCATTAATAGTAACCTGTCTGCTGTTTTCAGGAAGAGTGGTGATCTCATCGCCAATTTGCGGAGCCTGATTGTCGCTGCTCGCAGGTTCCTCTGTATTATTGATGTTGCCGTTTTTACCAACCACCGTATATACGACTTCGTTTTTGCTGTTGGTGCCTTCTTTGTAATACGTGCCGTTGAACTCATAAAATTTCTCACCATTTACAACGGCTGCTGTAGCGCCTTTTGGTAAAGAACTAACTACGGCTCCCATCGGCGCATCCACTACTTCGTATTCATTGTTGCGGTCTTGATATTTTCTGTAATAAATACCTTCGTAATAATAATAAAGGCTCGGTCCAACATAGACTGAAAAGAATCCCGGAGGAAGAATGTTTACGCGGATACCAATAGGTGCAAACACCGGAGCATAATAATTGTCGTAATAACTATAAAAACATCCACCATGATAATAATAAGGATAGCCACCGAAACGAATAGTTATAAAACTACGGGGCAAAATTGAATAACGTGGTGCTCCAACATACACATAACGACGGGGAGCATAATAATTATAACGTACAAAGGAATAACCGCCACGGCGATTGTAATTATAAACGGTTGGATAACGGTTATAACTATTGAACCGCACATTATTGTTTACTACAACTGTACGGTTCATACGTTGTGCATTACTGTAACCGGAGTTACGATAACCATTCCGGCTAACATCGCGGTTGACACTATTGTTCGTTACCACATCTCTTCTGGAAGAAGAATTCTGGTTTGCTCTATTCCAGTCGTAATTGCGGTTTCGACCGGTTGTGCGGTCGTAAGATCCATAATTACGTGAAGTATTATTCTGGCGATTGAAATCATTCGATCTGCCGGTATTGCGCTGACGATCGAAGCTGCTGTTATTGCGGTTGGAATAATCTCCGCCATTACGGCCCGAGTAACTATTGCCTCTTTGTCCGCCATTGTTGTTGCGGTCTCGTTGCGCATCGGCCGAAACCAAAAAGCCCGCAGTTAACAGGAAGAGAATGAGGAAAGTGCTTTTAAAACATGTATTCATACAGGTAAGTATTTAGGGTAAATTATTGTTTATTAAAGTTCAGGAAAAAACCAATGCGCAAGGGTTAAAATTGGTTAATACCTAAAAGGCTGTGAAGGAAAAGGAAAGGTAAAGTTTAATACCGGTCGCTTATTTCCTTCGGTGCTTTGGCATTTGCCCAAATAATAGCCACCGAAAAATTTTTTCATCCGGGAAAATTGTACTTTTCAGAGCAATCACTAACTAAAAGTCTTATGGAAGTACATCACCATCCGCATGTGCATGGGAAAAAGAAATTTACAGAATACCTTTTAGAATCGTTCATGCTTTTCCTTGCCGTTACGCTGGGATTTCTGGCTGAAAATTTAAGAGAGCATCTCACCGAACAAAAAAGGGAAAAAGAATACATCGTTTCTTTTATAGACGACCTGCAAAAAGATACAGCGGATATAAAAGAAACGTCAAAGGTTTTGTTCAAAAGTATTCACCGGGAGGATTCGCTTATTTACTTGCTGCAGCATTACAGCAACACAGACAGCGTTAATAAAAAATGTTATCGTTATTACCTGTTGTCAGGTGTAAACGTGTCTTTTGTAAACTTCAATCAAAATACGCTGACGGAGTTATTGAATACCGGAAGTGTGCGGCTGATCAGCAAGCAAAGGATCATGGACAGCATCATGGCTTATAACGGTCTTACAAAAGCAGTGAACCTTCAGGGAGATTATTATAATGATGAATTCAAAAAAGCCTTTGATTATTCTACAAACATTTTCGACGTTTCATATATACACCTGCGGCTGAATGAGGATTATACACTTAAAC
>JAICTW010000757.1 GCA_025936195.1 Flavisolibacter sp. | reverse complement strand
TGTTTTAGGACATGATGAATTGCGCAAGGACCTGGTATCAAGATGTCTCGATAATGCCAACCTTGCCATTGAAGAAGTAAGAAAACTATCAAGGGCGTTGATATTGCCGAGCAATTTACGTGAGCTCGGATTGATCTCTTCATTACAAATCCTGATTAGGGATATTCAAAGTGTTACCTCGCTCAACATTGTTGTGCATGCGGACGATCTTAATGAGAAATTTTTGAGCGAAGAACAAAAGACAGCTCTTTACCGGATCATTCAGGAACAAATGAACAATATTCTGAGACATGCAAAGGCAAAGAATGTAAGTATTCATTTATGCAATGATGAGCAGAGAGCTGAATTATCCATCAGTGATGATGGAAAAGGCTTTGATCCGCAAACAAAAAGAAAAGGAGTTGGTTTATACAATATCAGTAACCGGGTAAAATTATTCAATGGCAATTTGATCATTGATTCTTCTCCCGGTAAAGGTTGCCGGCTTTCGGCAGAACTACAGTCGAAGCCCATGCAGGAAGTCCTTTGATGGGCATAGAAGCAATAAAGGAAAATTACCGAAGCAACCGTTTGTTGATAGAGCGAATAGCTCAAACACATAAGCATAAGATTCACCTGACCTGTCTTTATTCGTATAACTGCTCAATAAATCTATTTCAGCTGGAAGCAATTTCTTACTCATTGATCTGCATTCGGTCTTATCTTCGCCCGTCTTAAAAAGAAATTATGGCCTTGTTGGAAAAGCAGTTAGTAGTAAAGCGTTCTACACTTCCCCGTGCAGGCAAGGGTTTATTTACCAAAAAAATGATTCCGAAAGGCACACGCATTGTGGAATACAAAGGGAAAAGAACTACCTGGAAAGAAGTGAATATTGATGAAGGCCGCAACGGCTATATTTATTACATCAACCGCAATCATGTGATTGACGCATTGCCTTATCCCAAAGCGCTTGCCCGATACGCCAATGATGCCAAAGGCATAACCCGGGTGAAAGGCATTATCAATAATTCCCAATACGTAAACGACGATATGCGTGTGTACATCGAAGCGGTAAAAGATATTCCGGCCGGTGGAGAGATATTAGTGCAATACGGAAAGGAGTATTGGGACGTGATCAGGCACAATAAAAAAATTGACGAAAAGGAAAAATTTAAAAAAGCAAAGAAGAAAAAATAATTGCCGCTTTCGTTTATTCCACAAAAAATTCTCTTTTTAAAATCATTTTGCTTTACACAAATAAATTGGGGAAACCTCATCCCACTACCTCTGAAAATCTCTTTCCTTAATCAGGTATGAATTTAGCTTTACTGCCTGCATGAAGATAAGCTTTCATGGTGCGGCAAGGACCGTAACCGGTTCCAAACATATTGTTCACTTAGACGATGGCAGGCAGATTTTATTGGATTGCGGAATGTTCCAGGGACTCGGAAAAGAAACCGATGAACTCAATGAACATTTTGGATTTCATCCGGAAAAGGTGGATACAGTTCTCCTTTCCCATGCGCATATTGATCATTCGGGATTGCTGCCCAAACTGGTGAAGGAAGGTTATGCAGGAAAGATCATTTCAACCGAAGCCACTAAAGATCTTGCTGAAATTTTGCTCTACGACAGCGCCGAAATTCAAACCTACGAAACAGAATACATCAACAAAAAAAGAGCAGCCAAACAACTTCCTCCTTATCAGCCCTTATACAATGCCGAAGATGTAACAGAAACAATGAATCGTTTTCAAACCTTTGCATACGATGGATGGTTTCCTGTAATGGAAGGTGTTGAAGCCATGTTTACCAATGCAGGACATTTGATTGGCAGTGCAGCCATCA
>JAICTW010000690.1 GCA_025936195.1 Flavisolibacter sp. | reverse complement strand
TGTATAAATATTGCTCTTTGGGAGTGTATTGAGCATAGCCCAGTGCTGCTGTTCCTCTTGGAACGATGGTTACTTTCAACAAAGGATATGCATGTTCTAAAAACCATCCACAAATAGCATGTCCTGCTTCGTGATAGGCAATAATCCTTTTTTCATCGGGAGAAATGATCTTGTTCTTTTTCTCCAATCCGCCAATCACTCTGTCCACTGCATCCTGGAAATCGCTCATATCAACGGCTGCTTTATTTTTTCTGGCAGCAATCAATGCGGCTTCGTTACAAACATTAGCAATATCAGCTCCTGCAAAGCCGGGAGTTTGTTCGGCAAGTTTGTGAATGTCTACTTTCTCCGAAACTTTAATTGGTTTCAGGTGAACTTTAAAAATGGCTTCACGGCCTTTTACATCCGGTTTATCAATTGAAATCTGTCTGTCGAAGCGGCCAGGACGTAATAATGCTGTATCTAAAACATCAGGACGGTTCGTTGCAGCTAAAACAATGATCCCTGTATCTGTTCCAAAACCATCCATTTCAACGAGCAACTGGTTTAATGTGCTTTAGCGTTCGTCGGTGCTCATCATCATATTCTTTCCGCGGGCACGGCCAATGGCATCAATTTCGTCAATGAAAATGATACAAGGCGCTTTCTCTCTTGCCTGCTTGAACAAATCACGAACGCGGCTGGCGCCAACACCTACAAACATTTCCACAAAATCAGATCCGCTTAAACTGAAGAACGGAACCTGTGCCTCTCCGGCCATGGCTTTTGCCAAAAGAGTTTTACCGGTTCCGGGAGGACCTACCAGCAATGCACCTTTTGGAATTTTACCACCAAGCGAAGTATATTTTTTGGGGTTCTTCAAAAAATCAACGATCTCCATCACTTCCACTTTTGCTTCATCTAATCCTGCGACATCGGCAAACGTAATGTTTACTCTTGTTCCTTTATCAAACAAAGTAGCTCTTGATTTCCCAATGTTGAAAATCCCTCCGGGGCCACCGCTACCGCCGGCACCGCCACCCATTTTGCGCATCAGCAAAATCCAAAGGCCTATGAAAATTAAAATAGGTAAGATAGTTTGAATGATAGGACTGAACCAGTTGGCATCATTAGCGGCATCTTCAACGGGGCGTTGTATCGTTGGGTTGTTTTTGTAAAAATCACGCATGTCATCTTTGAAAGATTCGACAGAGGCAATCTTAAAGGAAGCCTGGTAATCGTCGTTTGCTTTTAGATTTTTACCGATCTTTCCTTCTTCTTTGGCAATAGCTTCAGGCTTTAGTTTTACTCTTACCAGATTTCTGTTAGAAACGATCGTGTATTTTGCTACTTCACCGTTATGGATCAAATCCTGAAACTGGCTTTGATTGATCTCGGCAGAGCCGGAAGAAAAATTAAACAATTGAAATCCGATGAGCACAGCAAAAATGATCGCATAGATCCAGTATATGCTAAAGCGTGGTCCTTTCCGCGGATTATTGTTTTCTCCGTTTTCGGAAGGAGGACGCTGGTTAAACCTCGGGAGCTTCGATTTATCGTTTTTATATGGTTCCTGTGGCATTTTCTTTTTCTTAAAATCTTGAATGGTGCAAGTAATTAAATTTTGTCGGAATAATTTGTGAGGATTTGATATTTAACAAACAACCTCATAAACTGAACTCGTCCAGAGTGGCATCACTCCACATTTCTTCCAGTTTATAAAATTTGCGTTGTTCGGGCATCATAATATGAACGACAATGTTCACATAATCAATGATCACCCATTGCATGTTTCCCTTTCCTTCATTATGGTAAGGAGACTCGCCGCATTTTTTTTTCACTTCTTCTTCAATAAAATCGGCGATGGCTCTGATTTGTGGCTGGTTATTGGCTTCACAGATAACAAAAAAATCAGCAACAGCCTCATGTATTTTTCGCAGATCAAGAGAAACAATGTCTTGTCCCTTTTTTTCCTGAATTGCTTTTATAATGGTTTTAAAGATTTTTGAATTCTTGTTCAACCGGGCAGTGCCTTTTTTCCTGCTGGTCAATACTTCTAATGGTTCCAAATATTAAATCGGTTTTTGTTTGAAAAAATAAAGTGCAGTTGTCAAGGTAATAACAAATCAATCAACAGAGTTGTTTCTTTGTTCAAAAATATTGATTAATTGTCATCTTCAAATCCAATAGGACGACCTTTTATTGAACTGCTTACGGTTGAAAGCACCAACAACTATGCCATGGGGTT
>JAICTW010000007.1 GCA_025936195.1 Flavisolibacter sp. | reverse complement strand
TTTTTTAATATTTCTTTCTGCTTGTACCAAACAAGATGTTTCAAAACAGATTCCTTCGGGGGCGACTGATTCTTTACAAGCTCAAATTAATTACCTGGCTAAAATTAAAGCAAACCTGAACAATGGGTTAAGCCAAACTGATTTTTCAACAATAGACTTCAGTAAAGTTTATAAAAGCAATGATGTTCGAACGAAAGATTATTTTATCAGGTTAAGCTTTCATGGAAAAAAAATCTCTGATGATTTTGTTTTGCGGAAGCATTATCTATACATCTTTGTTTAGTACCATTTCCCTGCTCCTGTTTTTAAAGATCCAAATCGTTTGCACCGGCATTGCTGTAGTAACTTCTCTTTTATTTATTCTAAATAAAAAGCTGATCACAACTGCGGAAAAAGAGAATATTGAAGCAATCATCAGGAAGGTTATGCCATTTGCTTTGATCATTTTACTGATGTCTGTTCATTATCGTTTGGATGGATTTTTATTAGAACGCATTCACCCGAAAGGTGCACTGGAAGCCGGTATTTATGCTTCTGCTTACCGCTTGCTGGATGCGAGTAATATGGTGGGTTATCTCGCTTCTTCTTTTCTGGTGGCTTTTATTGCAAGGCATTTGAATGAAAAAGAAGTACTACAAGAAGCCATCTTTAACACAAGGCATATACTGATGTTTTGTTCCATTGGCGTGGCCACGTTTGTTATTGTGTTTGCGCCCTGGCTGCAACAGTTGCTATATCATTCGCACAGCAATTACAATGCTTTGGTGATGCAGCTTTGTATTGCTGCCTTTCCCGGCTATTGTTTGGTGCATGTGTATGGATCGTTACTGACGGGTGCAGCAAGATTTAAGCAATTTATCCGGGTTCTTGTTTTATCTGTAATAATAAATGTGATTTTGAATATCAGCTTAATACCTTCTTACGGCGCATTGGGATGTTGTGTAGCGGCAATCGTCAGTCAATATTTTTGCGGTGTATCGGCATTGGTTGTATCTGCAAAAACTCTGACTATTTCTTACAACAGCAAATCCATTCTCGTTTATTTTTTATCCGCAGCTTTATTGATCTCCTTCTTCTATTTTGGAAAATATGCAGTAATCAATGTCTGGATTATTTTAGCAGTAGCAATTTGTTTCAGTTTATTTATTTTATTTACGCAATTAAGCTTTTTCAGAAAATTTATTTCATTTCGATAACATCTTTTCATGCCTGATCTTTTACTTGTTTTTGCCAAACGATGGAAACTAATGCTTGTCATTACTTTCTTAGCTGTTGCTATTGCTTCGGTCATTACCTTGTTTGTACCCAAACAATATTTGTCTGTTGCTACTGCTTTGCCCGTTAACAGCGTAACAGCAGATAAAGCAAGAATGTTCAACCCGAACATTCAGGAGCTTTATTCAGATTTCGGTTCACCCGATGAATTAGATAGATTTGAAGGAACAGCAACACTCGATACTATTTTTATTGCTGCATCAAAAGAATTCCATCTGCCGGAACATTATTCGATTAACGACAATGCTGAAAGCTTTTTTAAAGCAGTTCAGAAATTAAAGAAGAACTCAAAAATTGAGCGGAGCAGTTATGGCGAACTAAAAGTGAAGGTTTGGGACAGGGACCGGAACATAGCTGCTGCAATAGCTAATTTCCTGATGCAAAAGCTTCAGGAGATCCATCAGCATTTGCAAAATGAAAGCAATATCTCTGCACTCAAAAACATTGAACAAGCCTATATCTCAAAGCAAAGAGAATATCTTCAATTAGCGGATAGTTTGAACAACAGAAAGGCAGATGCTTCCAATGAAAATTTAATGGAAGCCAAAGCCGAAATCATCAAAACAAAACGCTTAGTGCTTGCCGAACAATTACAGGAGTATGAAAAGATGATGGGACAATATCAACTAGCAGTTACCACCAATGCTCCGGTGCTTTTGATTGTGGAAAGTGCAAGACCGCCGGTATGGGCTGATAAGCCTGATGTTTTATCAACGGTTTTATTCACCTTCTTCAGCGCTTTGTTGTTTTCATTTTTTCTGGCCTTATTCATTGAAAGCAGAAACCAATCAGCTTGATCAACGTCTCCAATAAAGTTTTCGTTTACGTTTTTTCTGCTTTGTTTTTTATTGCAGCGGGATGTTTTGCGTACTGGCAGGAAATATATTTTCTGCTTATTCCTCTTGCTTTGGCTGCAGCTATTTTTTTGGTGCAGCATCCTGAATATCTTTTCTATTTGCTGATGCTCTCCATTCCCTGGTCAATTGAATTCAATTTCAGTTCAAACTTCGGTACCGATTTGCCAGATGAGCCTTTCATGTTGCTCTCTGCATTGGCTGTTATTTTTTGTTTGATTTATTATCGGAAAAATTTTCATTGGAGGAAATTACATCCGTTATTGCTGATCCTTGCTATTCAGTTCTTATGGATCATTGTGACTGTGATCCCATCATTCAACTTTTTTCTTTCCGTAAAATATTTACTTGCAAAATCCTGGTATTTGCTTGCGTTTGTAGTGCTTCCTCTTTTTCTGTTTAAAGAAGAACGAATTTTTAAAAGAGCTGTTATTCTGTTATTGTCATCAATGATGATAGCCACGATCGTTGCGCTGACAAGGCACGCAATGGACGGTTTTAGTTTTGAGGAAATCAATAATTCACTCCATCCCTTTTTCAGGAACCATGTGAACTATTCAGCCCTTTTGGTTTTTATGGTGCCTTTGTTGATAGCCCTTATTCAACTTTCTATTGTAAAGAAGCTAAAGGCGTTCCTCATTTGTATTTTAATAATTGCCATTGCCGCTGTTTATTTTTCGTATGCAAGAGGTGCATGGATAGCACTGATTGCAGGAATACTTGCTTATTGGTTATTGCGTAAACGTTTATTGTTTTTTGGTTTTATTTTGGGTGTAAGCATGATTGTGGCAACTGTGTTCTGGCTTCAATCGAACAACCGTTTCATAAAGCTTTCTAATGATTATAAGTCCACTATTTTTCACACCAGTTTTAGGGAGCATCTTATTGCCACCTATGAACTGAAGGATTTATCGAATGCAGAACGGATTTACCGTTGGGTTGCCGGAGTGCGAATGATTGGCGATAGTTGGAAAACCGGATTCGGGCCTTCTACTTTTTATGACCAATACAAAAGCTATACACTTCCGGCATTTAAAACTTATGTCAGTAATAATCAGGAACATTCCACCGTTCACAATTATTTTTTATTGTTATTGATTGAACAGGGTGTTATGGGTTGTTTGCTTTTTGTGATGCTCATTGCTGCTTTGTTTTGGTATGTTCAAACTATTTATTTCCGTACTAAGGAAAAGTTCTGGAGAGTTGTGATTGCTGCAACTGCGTCCATATTGGTAATGGAATGCGTCGTCAATTTCTTGAGCGATATGATTGAAACTGATAAAGTGGGAAGTGTTTTTTATTTATGCGTGTCCACTATTATTATCGCTGATATTAAAACAAGGAAATCAAATCCTGCCGCGAATGTTGAGCGCATCTCTTAATCCGTTTCCCAATAAATTAAAAGCAAGCACTAATAACATGATGGCAAATCCGGGAGCCAACGCCAGCATTGGATTTTGAGTAATGATAAAATTGTAATTCTCTTTGATCATCAAACCCCAGCTTGGCTGTGGGGGTTGAACGCCTACTCCCAAAAAGCTAAGTCCTGCTTCAATAATAATGGCAGAAGCAAAATTGGAAGCGGCGATGACCATTATCGGGCCAAAGATATTAGGTAAAATATGATGGATGATGATCCGGAAATCAGAAAAGCCCAAAACCTTTCCTGCTTCCACGTATTGCAGTTCCTTTGTTACCATTACCTGTCCGCGGACCAATCTTGCCACATTCACCCACATGGTCAGTCCAACAGCAATGAACACCTGCCAGAAACCTTTTCCTAACAATAAAGTAATGGCAAACACCAGTAATAAAGTGGGAATGCTCCAGATAACATTGATCAGCCACATAATAATGTTATCCGCTCTTCCACCAAAATAACCCGCAATAGCTCCCAGGCTAATTCCAATAGTAAGTGAAATAAGAACAGTGATCAATCCAACACTTAAGCTGATTCTTGTTCCAACAATTAACCGGCTTAAAATATCTCTTCCGTATTTATCAGTACCTAACCAGAATTTTTTGGTGACGACAGGTTTTTGCGGCAATATCTTTTTATGATAAGCAATGCGTTCAGCCACGCCTTCATCAATAAATCTTTCTGCAATAATGCTGTCATTCGTCTCGTAATACTTAGTGATGGGAATGTGATCGTATTCATCCGGCTTGCCGGAAAAAATTCTTGAAAAGAAATCTGCTTTTCCCGGTTGAACTTTTTTTACAAGTAAAAATTTTTGCGTGAAGCCGGGCTTTTCTCCGCCTATTTCCAAAATGATCCGATTAGCGTAAGGAGAAGGGTCCGGTGCAATAACATAACTGAATAATGCAACCAATATGGAAATTCCGATCATGAACAATCCGGCCATAGCGCCTTTGTTTTTTTTCAAACGACGCCATGCAGACTGCCTGAAGGATAGTGATTGTTCATTCATTCGAGAAAGATAATTCTATTTTGTTTTTCTGCCCTTCCATTCGTATTTGCCAAACTGACTGATGAAGCCAATCAAAACTGTATAAAAAATATGAAGCGGCTGAAAGAAGAAAAGAAACTTCACCATCTTCTTTTCACCAAAAAAATCAGCAACGCTGTAAACAAAAGGAAGTTCGATAACGGTTTTGATAATCCAAAAGCCAAGCCCATACCACCAAAAAAAACTATCGAACAAAGAAGCAATGGCCAATGCAATAAACAGGCAATTGAACAGATAAACAAAAGCTAATACGGCAATGATCCTGTAATCATCATACACCAAAGTTTTGCTGGCCCATCTTTTTCGTTGCATAAGAAAATCCTTCCAGGTAAGCATAGGCTGTGTGGTGACAATTGCCTCTTTATTTTTCAGGTAAAAAACTTTCTGCGGTTGTTGCTTCCATATTTTATACATCAGCAGCATATCATCTCCGGTTGCTACTTTATCAATTCCTTCAAATCCGTTTACATTAATAAACGCCTGCTTTTGGTAAGCAAGATTAGCTCCATTGCACATAGTATGGAAATTAGCAGAAACGCTTGCGGCTGTAATTCCTTGTAAGGTCAAAAAATCAAGGGATTGAAAAAGCTGAAGTAAGCTGCTATTGTGAGAGAATTTTACAGGAGCAGCAATGAAAGCAGCACCGTTTTGAACATAGAAATCATTGATGGTTGCTAACCAGTTCTTTTCCGGAATACAATCCGCATCGGTTGTTACAATTAATTTACCTTTTGCTTTTTGAATACCGGCTTCGATGGATCTTTTCTTGGAAGAAAATTCTGAAGCAGTATCGGGCTGCAATAAAAAAATATTAGTTGTGGTAAAGTCCCTTACAATGTTTGCTGTGGCATCGGTTGAAAAATCATCCACCACAAGAACTTCAAAAAAATCTTTTGAGTAAGATTGTTTGGACAATGCTGTTAAAAGCGAGGCAATATTTTTTTCTTCATTTCGTGCAGGAACAATTACAGAAATAAATGTTTTATCAGTGCCGTTTGAAAGAAGATAACAGGGAAGCTTTTTCCATTCGCGCCAATAAAAAAAAATCAGTGAAGCATAAAGCAATAGAAAAACTATAGTGATTACAAGCCAAAACATCTTGCAGCAAATCTAATTGTAGCAGGGATAGCTTCGAAGTTTTTATCAGTAAACAGGAGCATTCTTTCGGCTTTCACTAAATTCATAATAAACCCTCTATTATTCTTGGAAATATAAATAAGAGAGCCTAAATTTACTTAGTTGCATAAACAACTATATGCCAAACAACCATTTTAAAAAAGGAGAATTATACAGTTTTATAACCGGCAAGGCTTCTACGGCAATTGCAAGAAGGCTTCAGAAGAAATTTAATGCTTCGGAAATAAACCTGACCATTGAACAATGGAGTGTTCTCTATCATTTGTGGAAGGAAGATGGTAAAAGCCAGCAGGACTTATGCAATGCTACATTCAGGGATAAGCCAAGCATAACACGATTGATTGACAACCTGGAGAAATTAAATTTAGTGAAAAGGGTTTCGCACGAGAAGGACAGAAGGATCAATAAAGTTTTTTTGACAAAGCAGGCACAGAAGCTACAGGAAGAAACCATGCAACTGGCTGAGGAAACATTGAATGAAGCACTGGAAGGCGTTCCGGCCGATCAGATTGAG
This sequence comes from Flavisolibacter sp., assembly GCA_025936195.1. The sequence goes on along the minus strand of JAICTW010000007.1, from coordinate 8,004 downwards.
ATGTGTAAAGAAGTATTGCAGAAAGTGTATGATAATTTGAGTTGATGGGAAGACGGCAGTGTAGCGAGTTAGCAGTGTAGGGTCATGCCGCTGGGATGACCGAATAAACTTGTTTGAAACGAGCAATGAACAATCGGTTCATAATAAAACAAAAAGACAAATTGATTTTAAAACGTAAACTCAAAATTTTTATATGGAAACAGTAGCGAAACAATCATTGAAAGGTGGCGAATGGCTGATCAAAGAAAGTGCGCCTGCCGATACATTTATTCCGGACGATTTTTCGGAAGAGCAAAGAATGATCCGCGATATGTGCGAGCAGTTCCTCACGGCCGAAGTGTCGCCCAATCTTGATCGCATAGACAATCTGGAACCCGGCCTGATGAAATCATTACTACGCAAAGCCGGTGAGCAGGGTTTGCTGGCGGTTTCTTTTCCAGAAGAATATGGAGGTTTGGGAAAGGATTTTGTAACGTCAACTCTGGTGAATGAATACCTGGGCTCAGGACATTCTTTTTCTGTGGCCATTGCTGCGCATACCGGAATTGGTACGCTGCCCATTCTCTATTTCGGAACTCCCGAACAAAAGCAGAAATACATTCCCAAATTAATTACCGGTGAATGGGTGGGTGCTTATGGATTAACAGAACCCAATAGCGGCAGCGATGCCCTGAGTGCGAAAACCACGGCAAAGCTGAGCGCAGATGGCAAGTACTATATTTTGAATGGACAAAAATGTTGGATCACCAACGGCGGCTTTGCTGATGTTTATACCGTGTTTGCCAAAGTAGATGGCGATAAGTTTACAGGCTTTATTGTGGAAAGAGGTTTTGAAGGATTTACTCAGGGTCCGGAAGAACATAAAATGGGAATCAAAGGATCATCAACTGTTCAATTGTATTTTCAGGATTGCAAGGTGCCGGTGGAAAATGTATTGGGAGAAATTGGCAAAGGACACAAGATCGCTTTTAATATTCTCAACATCGGTCGCTTAAAATTGTGTGCAGCAACAGTTGGCGGCGCAAAAGCCACCATCAACGATTCCATTGAATATGCCATCACCCGTGAGCAGTTCAAACAACCCATTGCCAATTTCGGCGCCATCAAACACAAGCTGGCTGAAATGGCTATCAGGACATTTGCAGGTGAAAGTGCTTTATATCGTACAGCAAAAATGATTGATGATAAAGAAAAGGAATTGCTTGAAAGCGGCAAGCCTTTTAATGAAGCTTTATTGGGCGCCGCGGAGGAATATGCCATTGAATGTGCCATTTTAAAAGTCTATGGAAGTGAGATGGCTGATTTTTGTGTGGATGAAGGCGTACAAATTCATGGTGGTAATGGCTTCAGTGCCGAATACAACATTTCCCGTGGGTATCGCGACAGCCGCATCAATCGTATTTATGAAGGAACGAATGAGATCAATCGTTTGCTTACTGTGGACATGACATTGAAACGTGCTATGCAGGGAAGATTGAATATTATGGGCCCTGCCATGAAAGTTTCGCAGGAGCTAATGAGCATTCCTGATTTTGGTGAAGAAGACCAAACACCATTTGCACAGGAAAGAAAACTGGTAAACAATTTCAAAAAAACAATTTTATTGACTGCCGGTGCTGCCGCTCAAAAGCTGATGATGCAATTAGAGAACGAGCAGGAAGTATTGATGAACATAGCCGATATGGCCATTGATACTTTTGTAAGTGAAAGCTTATTGCTGCGTGTGATGAAGCTGGCGCAAAACTCTTCTGAGGTTAAAATTTATAAAGACATTCTGAATTGTTATTTATATGATGCTGCCGACCGCATTCATAAAAACGGAAAGGACGCTATTAATTCATTTGCTGAAGGTGATGAGCAAAGAATGATCTTAATGGGATTGAAACGTTTTACAAAGACCCAGCCTTTCAACAGCAAGGAGGCCCGGAGAAGAATAGCCAACCGTTTGATTGGCGACAAAAGATACAGCTTGTAAAAACGGAACACTTATTGGTTAAAGAACATTGCCAGTTCTTTTCTTGTGATTCGCAGCGATTGCAGTTCTTTCATGCGCTTGTTCATAAGCTGCAATCCTGTAGCCATCGCAATGGCAGAAGCAATGGAGGCAATGAAGTAGATCAGTTCTGTGTCTCTTATCTCCGGCGTTTTTTCAATGTAATAGAAATAATAGATCAACGCATAACACGAATATAAAAAGATGATGGACGCCAGCATGACCATGCGTCCGTGATTTTTTCCATGCATGATGCTGAACCTTACCTGACGCACAAACAGATAAAGTGTGTAGGCAAGCACAATAGCAAAACCAGGGCCCATTATGTACGTAACGGAAACAGATTTAAATCCAAACATACAAGTGATCAGTATTTCATAAACAATGAAGGCATAGCTCAACAAGCGGATGATGTTTTGCTTTTGTTTATTGGGACAAAAAAATACCAAAGCCGAAAGCATAAGCGGCACGTCTAAGTAATTCGTGAAAATTCCATAAGGAACACGAATGCTTTTGGATACAGGAATAATTCCCTGAGACATCATCAGATAAAGTAAAATTGCCGCATAATAGATCAGCAGGGCTGCAAGGCTGCGGTGTTTGTAATAACGGTGATAGATGATTACAACAACAGGTGCAGAAAGTGATACAATGCAGGCAATACCAAGTGTGGCATTCCAGTTCATATAAGTACGGTTTTAGGATATTGGATCAGTCTTACGACTGGGTTTGAATGTAAAAATAGCAGCCCTTTTTTTTATTTCCATGCAGTGAAACAAAATCAGGTAGTACCACTTTTTAACCGTTTAGTAGAATTACGGAAAAGGCCAAGGTAATTTTATGTTTATCTTGGCTGCATGTTACGAACTGCTTTTCTGCTGCTGCTTATCCTCTCTCAAAAAACCTATGCTCAAATTTTTGTTACAGGAAGAACTACAGGGCAGTTGCCTTTTCTGGAATATGGTTTAGGTGAAGATCGTTTAGGCGGAGCCAAGATGACTTATTTAGATACAAATGTTTTAATGAGAGTTATTGACAGTGTGAAAACGGATTATAAAGTACAACTGTCCAACAACCACTTTGCTTTTTTGGCAAAACAAAGTTTTAGAAGAGACAGCACTATTCTTCAACCTTATTATCTGACAACAAGCTGGCGGGTATGGGGCGATGAAAATTATGATTACGTTTCCATTGGCCTTCCTGAAAAACTTCCCTATCGCAGCATTCAGCAAATTGATCCGGCAAGAATTGTTGTGGACATTTTTGGTGCTACGAGCAATACCAATTGGATCACACAACTAAAAACCGTAAAGGAAATTAAAAACGTCTGGTACGAGCAAATTGAAGACGATGTATTTCGTGTTTATATCGAATTGAAACACCAACAACATTGGGGTTATTTTATTTACTACAATAAGAATGCTTTGCAGATCCGTGTAAAAAGACAACCTTCCTTAAAACCAAAAAAATTGTTGGTTGCCATTGATGCGGGACATGGAGGAAGCAACATAGGTGCAACGGGAGTTACATCCAACGTCAACGAAAAAGAGTACACGTTAAAGATTGCACAAGAGGTTGAAAAGTATTTGAAGAAAAAGAAAGTGCATGTGTTTATGACAAGAGAGGAAGACAAAGACCTGAGCATGATTGACCGTACACTGATGCTTCGCCAGCAAGATCCTGATATTTTAATCAGCATTCACTTGAATTCTTCCGGAAACGAAAATGTAAAAGGCGTCAGCACGTATTATCGCTACATTGGTTTTCGCCCTTTATCTGAAAAAATTTTAAACCGCATGATGGAATTGAGTCTAAATGAATATGGAAATGTGGGGGCTTTCAATTTTTCATTAAGCGGCCCAACAGAATATCCCAACTGCTTGGTGGAAGTGGCTTTTCTTAGCAACAGGGAAGATGAGCAAAAAATTCTGGACCCTCATTTTCACAAAGCTGTCGCTAAAAAGATTTATAAAGGAATAAAAGATTGGTTGAAGAGTTTGAGATAAAAAGATATTGAATCTTTAAAGACAATGAATCTGATCATTCTTCACCCTTCGATTTGTCTTCTTTCTTTTTCTTTTTGAAAAGGCCTCTTAAAAAACCTCTTTTCTCTTCCTTGTCAGATGCCTTAACTTCCGTATTGGAATCAGAGCGTGAAGAAATAACTTCTTTCTTTGCCGGAACTTCTTCCGGAATTTTCACGGCGTTTTCCGTTTTGGACGCTTTCTTTTCATCCTGTGTTGCCGGAGGGATCACAATTGGCAGAGATGATTTTATGGATGCAGAATCCATCACAGTTCTTTTACTGCTCACCGGTTTTGATCTCATCGTTTGAATAGCAAGCAAGCTATCATGTCTTTTTATACTATCGGCAGTATTGGTGGTATCTGTTACAGAAATGGCCACAGGCTGGACCGCTTTATTTTTATGGGCTGTATGTTCATCATCCAAATTCAGCTTTGTAGCTTCAGTAGTTTGTACCGCTTTCTTCACACCAAGAAAAGATTTGCCCTTGTAAATGCCCACCAGGAACAGAGCAACCACAAGACAGGTAAGAAACATTTCTCCAACAACAGAGTTCTTTCGAATCCTCTTTTCTTTGCGGTGATCAACAAACTGAATTTCATCTTCCGGTAATTTGTACGGCGATGCGTAGGTTTCTATTTCAGCAGATTGATTGGGGAAATAGGTTCTGGGTGCAGAAGCCAAAACTTTTTGTCGCAGTTCTTCTGCTTTTCTCTCAATTTCATCTGCTGATGCTGTTTGATTTTTTTGTTCGGCATCAGTAGCCTTTACAAAAGGAATTAATTCCAGTTCCGACAAATAAGTCCATGCAGTGCTTTTTCCTTCGATCCATATCATGTCCGAAGGTCTTAATTGTTGTTGCAATAATTCACCAATTGTAAAGGGACCGGTTTGCTGATTGTTGCGAAGAAGAAGGTAAACCCGTTCCATAAACACGTTTTAAAACTCACAGCATAGGTTTATAATTAAATTTTTGAGGTACATGGCTGCAAGACGAAAAATATAGTGCGAATTGTATGCCCAAATTTTTTGAAAGAAGAATTAACACAATTGCATGAACTGAGGCAAAGTAGCTTACCTATTTGGAATGCTTGTTGGACTATACAAGTAAAAATAATATGACAGCAAATACAAACTATTCTTCAGAAGCAAATTTGGTGGAAGGGCTTGCACTGGCCGTTCCTGTGTCCGTTCTTTTCTGGATCATTATTCTTCTTTTGATCTTTTAATTGCGCAGACAATCAAAGATCAATTCCGGCATCCGTTGGCGATTCTGCATCGTACATAATTCCATGCTCTTCCAAACACTCCTCTATATCGTTTTTCTCCAGCCGGTTCATTTGCAAAAGTTTTGAGGCGAGATCAACAACCGTATCCCAGATGTTTATATTGCTTAAGGTGTACAAAGCATCCTGCAATCCATGTTCAATAAAGTTTTCATCTTTATCAACTGAAAGTTGGCTGATCACATAATGAATGAATTCCACATGCAAAAGGTCCATGTAGTCTATCTGCATAGGTAGTGAAATGTGAACGTTTCCCTTATTGTTGAAAACGGCTGCTGCCACAGAGCCTCCCAAAAATATGCGGGCAAGCCGCCGGCCTACTTCAATGGCTTCTAATTTTTCGCCAAGCGCCAAACATTTAAAATAATCAACAGTGCCGTCACCACTTGTAAATTTTGAAGCATAATAACTATCACCTCCATAATCAATCAGCGCATAGCTGGTAAAACCGTTCTCATTGCCTTCGTTTATTAGTTGTATTTCTTTACAGCTATAACCACACAAATAAGCAAAGAGAACGTGACCGGCTTCGTGGTAAGCGCAAATCTCGCACTGCTTAAAATTCTGCTTTGTCAATAAATTGTTCATGAAGAGATAAGGACAAGGAGCATTCCTTTCCCCAGCAATAAACCGGGGCAATCATCACCAGTTACGCACATGCTTTCCCACATCACCAATTATGCATTTGGTCTTTGTTCACTCTTTCGGGCTCAATGATATCGCCTTTATCCCAATTGGAACTATACGGAACAAAGAACGCTAACCAAACTGTTCTTGATAACCGCATTAACGGAGGCTGAAGCAATATCAGCAATACAGCATTGGCAGCCATCCAAAAAAAGAAACGGTTATCGTGTAAAGAAAATCCAATGAATATCCACCATAGAATAAAACTGGCAACAATAATTAATAAAGCCAGTGTGTAACTGACCATATTGGTTCCATAATAAAATCCGGGTTCCATATCAAAGGGCTGCCCGCAAACGGGGCAACGTTCATTCATTTTCATGAAGTTTCTAAGATTGTATGGATTGCTGTACTTGTAGATTTTCCCTCTGCGGCACCGGGTGCATTTGTTTTGAAAAATGCTTAAAACGATATTGGGTTTTTCATGAGTCTTTACGGCACACATCTCTTTTAATTTAGCCCGCGAAGTTCAGCAGAAGTAAAGAATAAAGAAAGAATCTTTGTCAGGTGCCTGCAAATTTCTAAATCTTATTTTTATTGCTCATGCGCAAAAAGGTTTTCAAAGAAATAAAAAGTTATGTGCTCATTGCCCTGGCTATTTTATCGGCAGGTATGGGCATTAAAGGTTATTTGCTTCCGGGCCATTTTATTGATGGCGGCGTTACAGGTATTTCCATGTTGCTGGATTATATTTTTAATTGGCCGATCTCCCTGTTGATCCCCATCATCAATCTGCCCTTTATTGCATTGGCTTATTTTCAACTGGGGCTGAAGTTTGCCATAAAAACAGTAATTGCTATTAGCGGCCTTTCTCTTTGCCTTGCCTTCTTTCCTTATCCTGATGTTACGCCGGATAAATTATTATCGGCTTTATTTGGAGGATTTTTTATCGGGCTCGGAATCGGGCTGGCCATTCGCGGCGAAGCTGTTTTGGACGGAACAGAAATCGCTGCATTGCTTGTTAGCAGGAACAATAGTTTTTTTGGTGTTTCTGATGTGATCCTGATTTTGAATGTGGTGATATTTTCAACGGCCGTTTTCTTTCTTGGCATTGAACCGGCTTCTTATTCCATACTCACTTATTTTGCCGCATCCAAAACCATTGATTTTTTCCTTTACGGTTTGGATGAATATACAGGCGTCACCATCATTTCTGAACAGAATGAAAAGATCATGGCTATAATCAAGAATGAATTAAAAAGGGGAGTGACAGTTTACAGCGGTAAAGGCGGCTTTGGCAAACGCGGAGAAAATATTCACGAAACCAGTATTTTATTTACAGTGGTTACAAGGCTGGAAATAGGAAGGCTCAAAAGCCTGATACATTCTGTTGATGAAAACGCCTTTATCATTCAGCATAGCATTAGCGATATACAAGGAGGAATGGTCAGGCAAAGAGGGCTGCATTAGTAAATACGTTACATTCCTTTCCGATTGCCTCTGTTATTGGTGCTTCGCCAGGTGCTGCTTTTCGACCCTGACTGGAGTGCAGTACATATCGTCTTTCTGTGGTTTGCTGTTGATATGGCCAACCTATTTTTATTTGATTTGTTCTGCACCGTAAAATTAATGTATCAACGTTCTTCATTTTCTTTCCGCATCCTTTCATCGGCATCAAATTGTTCCTGAGCATCCGGTTCGTCTTCGATGTTTGCTGACTCCCGTAAATATTTTTCCGCCTTTTTGTTCAGCAATTGTTCATCCGTTACCGGTTCCATGCTTTTATTATGCGGTGTTGGATTACTTGCATTACCTGTATCCGCTGCAGGCAATTTTCCCTCCTGCTTTGCAGGATTATTTTGAACAGACATAATTGAGTTTATACAATAAGAGCTTAAAAACTATGCCATTGAATAATAAAAATCAAAACCAATCATCTGCTAAAATGGTGGGAAGTTTGCATTTTAAAATATTATGGCAGATTTATTTCAATCCTTACAAATCCGGTCAATTGAATTAAAAAACAGGATCGTTGTTTCACCCATGTGCCAGTACAGCAGCGTTGATGGCTTT
>JAICTW010000418.1 GCA_025936195.1 Flavisolibacter sp. | reverse complement strand
GTGGGTGATTGTTCTTCAAGTACGCCTGCTTTAGACCCGCAGTACATTACATGCGATGGCTATAATCTTACCTTTTCCAATCATAACACCAGTCCTTTAATTCATACTTATGAATGGTCCTTTGGAGACGGCAGTCTTGCATCAACAGAAATAAAACCTACACATGCTTTTGCTGATACAGGAGTGTATAAAATCAAACTGGTAGTTAACCGCGGTGATCTTTGTTCCGACTCCGCAACGGCTCTGGCAAAAGTATATCCCGGCTTCTTTCCCGGATTTATCTTCAACGGAATTTGCGTGAATAAACCCACACAATTCTTAGATACTTCGCATACTAAATACGGAGCTATCAACTCATGGAGCTGGAATTTTGGCGATCCTTCATCCACAACCGATATTTCGCAATTGCAAAATCCGTCTTATACGTATTCCAAAACAGGTACGAACCATGTCAGCTTTATTGTTACCAGCGATAAAGGCTGCATTGATACCATCACTCACGATGTTGCCATTATAGACAAGCCACCGCTGCGTTTAGAACCAGCGGACACTTTGATATGCAATGGAGATAACGTGCAACTGAGTGCAGTGGGAAATGGGATATTTAGCTGGGCTGGTTCCAACATCGTAAATGGAAATACATCAACGCCAACCGTCAGTCCATCTTCCACTTCCGATTATATTGTGACACTTGATGACAATGGCTGCGTTAACAGGGATACAGCAAGAGTACGTGTAGTGGATTATGTTACTTTAAAGGCAATGCCGGATACGGTGATCTGTGCTACAGATTCGGTGCAATTAACCGCAACAACAGATGGCCTTCGTTTTAATTGGACACCGGCGGCTACATTAAACAATTCCACCTTGTTAAATCCGGCCGCTTTGCCTGTAACCACCACCACTTATCAAATCACTTCCATTATTGGTCATTGCAATGCCTCAGATGAAGTTACGGTGCGGCTTGTGCCATATCCGGGGGCAAACGCTGGAAGAGATACGATTATTTGCTTTGATACCAAAGCACAATTGCATGCAGGTATTATTGGCAGTTCTTTTACATGGACTCCATCATCATCACTTGATAATCCAAACAGTTTGAACCCGGTTGCTTCCCCAGTTCGTTCTACCAGGTATGTGTTGACGGTTCGTGATAATCTTGGTTGTCCCAAGCCAGGCCTTGATACCGTAACTGTCACTGTTCTTCCCAAGATCAATGCTTCTGCCGGAAAGGATACAGCAGTAGTTGTTGGACAGCCCTTGCAATTGAATGGATCCGGTGGAACTACTTATTTCTGGACGCCTTCTACTTATCTAAGCCGGAACAATATCAAAAATCCAACAGGTGTTTATGATGGAAGAATAGACAGCATACGCTATAAAGTGTTTGTAAGTAACCAGGCCGGTTGCAGCGATTCTGCCTATGTTACAGTGAAAATCTTCAGGACCAATCCGCAAATTTTTGTACCCACTGCCTTTACGCCTAACGGAGATGGCCGCAATGATTATGTAAGGCCTATTGCCGTTGGCATTTCTCACATGGATTATTTCAGGATTTACAACCGTTGGGGCCAACTGGTTTTCAGTTCTACCGATACTGAACGTGGGTGGGACGGAACCATTGGCGGAAAGCAACAATCCAGCGGTACGTTTGTATGGATCGTAAGAGGATCTGATTTTACCGGTAAAGTAGTTTTTGCAAAAGGAACAGTGACGTTGATAAGGTAAAAAACGGCCTCTCTATCCCGATAGTTATCGGGACCTCCGGTGGAGGGACTTCTCAGCAGCATAGCCACCTTATTTGATCATAACAAAAGCTCTCAAGATTGCTCAAAACCTTGAGAGCTTTTCATTTCAGTAGTGAATGTTGAACTATTGGGTCTGTGTGGTTGCGAAGTCCTCCTACTGGGAGGATTTAGGTGGGCTTCTTATCTTCGCAGCCATGAAAAAGATTGTTTTTATTACTGGTGCCACTTCGGGTTTTGGCGAAGCCTGCGCTTATAAATTTGCTCAGAATAATTATGACCTCATTTTGAATGGACGCAGGACCGATCGTTTGGAAAAACTGAAACAAAAATTAGAAGAACAGTATAAAATCTCCTGCTTTCTTTTGCCTTTCGACGTGCGGGAGCAACAGGCCGTATTTGATGCCATCAACAGTTTACCGGAACAATGGAAGCAAATAGATATTCTCATTAATAATGCTGGACTTGCCTTAGGCCGCGACCTCTTTCCGGATGCAGACCTTAGCGACTGGAATACCATGATTGACACCAATTTGAAAGGCCTGCTCTATGTTTCCAAAGCAGTAGTTCCCTTTATGGTGAAAAGGGAAAAGGGACACGTCATCAATCTTGGTTCCACTGCGGCGAAAGAAGCTTACGAAAGAGGCAATGTGTATTGCGCTACCAAGGCTGCTGTTGATTCTATCAGCAAAAGCATGAGAATGGACCTCCTTTCTCATCACATAAAGGTTACAGCAATCCACCCCGGCGCAGCCGAAACTGAATTTTCCATTGTCCGTTTTAAAGGAGCTGAAGAGCCGGCAAAAAAAGTATATGAAGGTTATCACGCCCTGAGTGCAGAAGATATTGCCGATATTATTTTTTACACGGCTTCCCTGCCGCCGCATGTATGCATCAATGATCTAGTAGTGACGAGCACCCAACAAGCCAATAGCAATTTATTTGACAAATCTGGTTACCTGTAAAGATTTGGAAAACACTAATGATAAACTGGTTCTAAACAAGCTTATTCACATCTGTTTAGCACAATACTGACGATCTTTGCGCATTCAATTGCAATTAAACTCTTATGTTTCAGAAAATAATTGCCATAAGTTTTTAGCCTAAGCAAAATTCAGTTATTTTTAAGCTGTCCGTAACAATATCTATAAAAACTATGAAACGAACCTTTATTCTTATCCTTGCCTCCATTGTTTTTACCACATTCTCCTTTGGTCAGAACGTTATCAAGGTCCAATCCTGTAATGATACACTTATTCAAAAACAGGTGGACAGTTTGAAAACTTTATTTTCCAAACAGGGTTTTGATGTGCTAAGAGAAGCTTCCATTACCATGGAAAGCGAATACGAAATGCCTGTGGTGGTTCAGTTGCAGGAAAGGGCTTTATACCAGATTGTTTTTATTGGTGACATCAGTTCCAAACTTTACGAAGTACGCATGTATGATTGGGATGAAAAGCAAGTGGCTTACCAAAAAAAGATGTGGGGCGATGTGGATGGAAACATCATCTCTTTCCTTTATCAGCCAAAGTTTACCGAGTTCCACATGATCAAACCCTTACAGGTAAACAAGCAGAAAAAGAAAAACCTTTGCGGCTACATTATGCTACTTCAAAAAACAAGACCATAATTCATCTTCATATCTGAGAATCCCGCTTTGCAGCGGGATTTTTTTTGTTCCTTAAACAGTTCCATTCAGATTACCGGAGCAAACTCCTAACGTTTATCTAAATGTGTTTAATCATATTTCTCCAATGCATCAGCGGTTACCTTTGCAGCCCATGACGCAATTTGAACACGATAAGATCAAGCCGTTTTCAGAAGAAGGCTCCAAAAAAGAACAGGTCAGCGAAATGTTTGACCGCATTGCTGCCCGCTACGATTTCATGAACCGTTTTTTAAGTGCAGGCATT
>JAICTW010000378.1 GCA_025936195.1 Flavisolibacter sp. | reverse complement strand
CTGGGTAAAACCGCAGTTAGTTTGTGAAATAAAATTCACAGAATGGACGAAAAACCGGATCGCACGGCATCCTATTTTTATGGGTTTGCGTGTAGATAAAAAAGCAAAAGAGGTAAGGTTTGAAAAAATGGTAGGCATTGAAAAAATAAGGAAAGATACAAGCGGCGGGAAAGAAGGTACAAATCAAAAAAAGGAACAGAAAACAAGTAAAAGAGAGCAAGTTCAAAAGAATAAAGCGGCTGACTACAAACCTCAAGCTGCTAATAAAAAGAGAGCACAAAAGTCTGAAGTGAAAAAGACAGCCACAAAGAAATCTGCAGTAAAAAAGTCTGCAAAGTCCTCTTCCAAAAAATCTATTAAACCGGCGGCTCAAATTGATTTAAGTGAAGGAGAGGATCAAACTATTCGCTTAGACGGGCATGAGCTGAAGCTTACCAATCTTAATAAAATCTATTGGAAGAAAGAGAAGTTTAGTAAGGGAGATATGATCAATTATTATTTGAAGATTGCTCCTTATTTATTGCCATACATGATTGATCGTCCCCAATCATTGAACCGCCATCCTAACGGAATTGAAGGCCCTAATTTTTTTCAAAAAGACCAGCGTGGGAAATTGCCGGATTGGATGCAAACGCATGAAGACTTCAGCGAATCTACCAATGAGACTATTGAATATTTGGTTTGCAGTAATGAAGCTACATTGATCTACATGGCCAATCTTGGTTGCATTGAAATGAATCCATGGCACTCGCGTTCGCAAAGCTGGCAATACCCTGATTGGTGTTTGATTGATCTGGACCCTGATAAAACCAACACGTTTGAACAGGTGATGGATGTTGCTAAAATAGTAAAACAGGTGATGGATACAATAGGTGCTGAAGCTTGCGTGAAAACATCTGGCGCAACGGGCATTCATATTTATATTCCGCTTGGTGCAAAATATGAGTATGATCAGTCGAAGCAATTAGCGGAGTTGATTGTGACCTTAGTGAATAATGAATTGCCTGATCTTACCAGTGTGGAAAGAAGTCCGGCAAAACGAAAAGGGAAAATCTATTTGGACTTTTTGCAAAACAGGGAAACACAAACCGCAGCGGCTCCTTATTCTTTAAGGCCCAAACCCGGAGTTCCGGTTTCAACTCCACTCGATTGGAGCGAACTGAAAAAGGGATTGACGCCAACAACTTACAATGCAAAAAATATTTTTGACCGCTTAAAAGTTGTTGGTGATCTGTTCCAACCTGTTTTAGGAAAAGGCATTAATCTGGAAAAGGTATTGAGTAAATTAGCAGGGCAAATGTGAGTTGCAAGTTGGAAGCTCTGACGAATGTTAGTCTAAGAGAGAGTTTTCAGTTTTCAGTTGGGACGTTCAATATCTGAATTTTCATCAACAGAGGAAGTAATCGTCGGGATTCTGTAGGGATTTGCCATCGGCGAATCCATTACTGAAATAAATTTCTTTGCATCAAGCAATCGTAGGACTGCAATCTAAAGAGCTCTTGAATTCACTCCCGATAGCTATCGGGATGACGATTCACATTTCACGAATAACTAACAATATGCATCCTTCAAAAGTTTATAACAATTCTGTTTTTGATTTTATCAATAAAGATTTTGAAATCAAAACACTTGCTAACGATTGCTTGTTTACGGAAGGACCGGTTTGGAATAAAGAGGGGTTTTATTTGTTCAGCGATACACCGGCCAATTGTGTGTATAAGATTTCGGAAGAAAGCAGCAAGGAAGTGTACATTAAAAACAGCGGCACCAGTCATCCTGATGATCCCGATCTGGACCAGGAACGAAAGCAGATTGGATCCAATGCGTTGGCTTATGATGCTGATGGAAATTTATTGATTTGCCAGCACGGTGGACATGGCATTGCAAAATATGATGGAAAGAGTTTGCAGCCATTCATCAGCATGTATGATGGGAAACCTTTCAATAGTCCGAATGATTTTATTATTCACAGCGATGGAAGGATTTATTTCAGCGATCCTCCTTATGGATTAAAAGGAGGGAAGCTAAATCCCGAAAAATTTCAACCATTGGCAGGAGTGTATTGTTGGAAGAATGGCGGTGTTGAATTGATCTGTGATAAATATCAATACCCCAATGGTGTTTGTTTATCCAATGATCAAAATCTTTTGTACATCTGTTCTTCCAAACCATTTGAAAATTTTATTTCTCTCTATGATGCTTCCAACAATCAGTTCGTAAAAACTTTTGCAGAAGAGAACAGCGATGGAATTGAAGTGGACCGCAATGACAATGTTTATTTATGCAGTAAAGAAGGCCTGATTATTTTGAATCGAAAAGGAGGACGAATGGCGTTGATTGAATTGCCTGCTGTTCCTGCCAATATTTGTTGGGGCGGAGAAAAGTTAAAGGATCTTTTCATTACAGCAAGACAAAATATTTATTTGATAAAGGATTTGCAGAAGTAAGGCTTCCATCCCTGCGAGCTTCACTCCAAATGTTCCGTTGCGCCCAATAGGAGGAAGGCCATCTGCGCACAGCCCTTGCTTTTGCAAGATTCAATACTGTTCTCAACTATCCTTCAATTCATTTGTCGTAATGTTTGGCTCCTACGGAGCCGTATTCCGATAATGATCATTCTTCTATCAAGATTTTGCTCTTACGGAGCTTTATGCCTCTGCCGCTTTGAGTGCTTTCAATTCTTACAATGACACTTCCACAATGCTCAATAGAATTGTTACAGTACAAGAGTGCGACGCAACAGGTGTTCACAGCAATAATGCAGCTAAGTATAAAATCATTCACTTCATTTTAAAAAACCACTTCAAATAAAAATAATCCAAGTTCTAAATGCCTAAATATCTCACTTAAACCTCTCACAAATGATCTAACTGCTATAAAGCAAAACGGAAAACAAAAATCTCCCTGACCTAAGTATCCCCTTCACGGGGAGAGCGGGAATAAAAAAACTCCGCTCTTCTGAACGGAGTTTTTATTTGAAGTTTATTTTCCCTATGGGAAGATGCCCAGTTCAGCATAACTGGTTCCAACCTTGTTGATGGCAACAACATAAGCTGCTGTTCGCATGTTTGGTATTTGGGGATTCTTTTTCCACTCGTCCATTATTTCTCTTGTTGCAGTGATCATAGTTTCCTCCAAACCGCTGTGCACCAAATCCACTTCTTCAGCACCATGCATAATAAATTTTCTCTCCTTATCGTTAACGCTTCTGCCGGTTAGTTCTTCAATCTGTCCTAAAATATGCATGTTCATATTTTCGCTGAAACGTTTTTCCATACGGCCATAACGAACGTGACTTAAATTTTTCAGCCACTCAAAATAAGAAACTGTTACACCACCTGCGTTCAAATACATATCAGGAACCACCAGTGTTCCTTTTTGTGCAAATACTTCATCGGCTTCTGGTGTTAACGGGCCGTTGGCGCCTTCGCCAATCATTTTTGCTTTTACATTGGGAGCATTATCGCCGTTGATTACATTTTCCAATGCGGCGGGAACTAAAATATCACAGTCGTATTCCAAAGCATCGGAGTTCTTGGAAAAGTTTTTGGCACCGGGGAAATTTAAAATAGAACCGGTTGATTTGCGATGTTCAAATACGGCATCTACATCCAAACCATTATCATTCCGTATGGCTCCTTCGTATTCGGCCAATGCAATGATTTTCGCACCTGCTTGCTGAAAGAATTTTGCTGCATGATAACCCACGTTGCCAAGACCCTGAACAATTACTTTCTTGCCTTCAATACCTGTTGTCATGCCCAGTCTCTCCATTACATCGGGCATGCTGCACACTTCGCGGATACCGAAGAAAATACCAAGGCCTGTTGCTTCTCTTCTTCCGCGAACACCACCTTGCGTTACCGGCTTGCCGGTTACACATCCTGCAGAATCCACTTCACCAGGATGCAAGCTTTGATACGTATCAACGATCCAGGCCATTTCTCTTTCGCCGGTTCCATAGTCAGGAGCAGGAACATCGGTGCCGGGCCCAATAAAATTTTTCTTCACCAGTTCGGCAGTATAACGGCGGGTGATCTTTTCCAATTCATACACAGAATATTTCCTCGGATTG
>JAICTW010000773.1 GCA_025936195.1 Flavisolibacter sp. | reverse complement strand
TTATTCTGTAAAAAGATACAATTAGTTAGTGAGACACAAATCAGAAAACAGCATCATTGTCATGATGGTAATTAATATCTTACCCCGCCTTAAAGCCTTCCTTCAAACTAACTGTCCTGTTAAAAATCAAGGCTCCGGGTTTGGAATCTTTGTCAATACAAAAATATCCGTTACGCATAAACTGGAAGTGGGCGCCGGTTTCAGCATGTAGAATATGTGGTTCTATGAAAGCATTTTTGACAATGTGTAATGAATCGGGATTAATAAAATCTTTGAAATCTCCTTCTTCAGCGGCAGGGTTTTCTACTTTGAAAAGATGGTCATACAATCTTACTTCTGCTGTGGCCGCATCACGTGCATTGAGCCAGTGAATGGTTCCCTTTACTTTTAAGTGGCTTGTATCATGATGGCTTTTGCTTTCAGGAAGATAGGTGGCATGAATCTCAGTGATATTTCCTGAATCATCTTTTTTAAAACTTTCGCATTTAATGATGTACGCACTTTTCAAACGAACCATTTGCCCCGGCGCCAGGCGAAACCATTTCTTTACGGGTTCTTCCATAAAGTCTTCACGCTCTATCCATAATTCTTTTGAGAAAGTGATCGTTCTGATATTTTCCGGATCGTTCGGAAGATTTTCGGTGGTTAGTTCTTCAGTTTTAGTTTCATCGTAATTATCAATAATGAGCTTCACAGGGTTGAGAACTGCCATCATGCGGTTGGCGGTTTTATTTAATTCTTCCCGGATACAAAATTCCAAAAGACTGAGTTCAATAAGGTTGTCTCTTTTGGCTACGCCGATTTTGTCGCAGAAAGTACGGATGCTGGAAGGTGTGTATCCTTTTCTCCTGAAACCAGATAGCGTAGGCATTCTGGGATCATCCCAGCCAGAAACATAACCTTCTTTTACGAGCATGAGTAATCTGCGTTTACTCATTACCGTATAGGTCATATTCAACCGGGCAAATTCATATTGGTGGGAAGGAAATATTTCTAATTTTTCTATAAACCAATCGTACAGTTCGCGATGCGGAACAAATTCCAACGTGCAAATACTATGGGTAACCTGTTCAATACTATCACCTTGTCCGTGGGCAAAATCATACATCGGGTAAATACACCAATCTTCGCCGGTGCGATGATGATGCGCCTGTTTGATACGATACATAATCGGATCGCGCATCAGCATGTTAATGTGCGCCATATCAATTTTTGCGCGCAACACTTTTTCGCCGTCTTTGTATTTGCCGTTTTTCATTTCTTCAAAGAGGCGAAGGTTTTCTTCGATGCTTCTGTCGCGAAATTTATTGTTTTTTCCAGGTTCTGTCGGCGTTCCTTTGCCAGCTGCAATTTCTTCAGCGCTGCTGTCATCTACATAAGCAAGCCCTTTGTTGATCAGCTTTACCGCGAATGAATATAATTGATCAAAATAATCGCTGGAATAAAATTCGTCTTGCCACCCGAAACCAAGCCATTTGATGTCTTCTTTGATACTGTCCACATATTCGGTGTCTTCGGTGACCGGGTTGGTATCATCGAAACGTAAATTGGTAGCTCCGTTATATTTCAATGCTAATCCAAAATTGAGACAAATACTTTTGGCGTGCCCGATGTGCAAATATCCGTTTGGCTCCGGCGGAAAACGGGTTAGGATACTTTTGTATTTCCCACTTTTCAGATCTTCTTCAATGATCTCTTCTATAAAATTCAAACTTTTTTCTTCAGACATTTTTTATTGATTACAATTATTTTTTTTCGACAGTTATTCAACTAAAATA
>JAICTW010000486.1 GCA_025936195.1 Flavisolibacter sp. | reverse complement strand
TCAACTCTATTTCCATGAAAGAAGGCGTTGATAAGTTTATTGAGCAGGCATTTATTTGCCAGGCTTATGGTGCTGCTGTTGTGGTAATGGCTTTTGATGAAAAAGGGCAGGCTGATACTTTGGAAAGAAGAGTAAAGATTTGCGAAAAAGCATACAAAATATTGACGGAAGAAGTGGGCTTCGAACCGCAGGACATTATTTTTGATCCCAACATTTTTGCCATCGCAACTGGTATTGAAGAACATAATAACTATGCTGTTGAATTCATCGAAGCCACCAAAATCATTAAACAAAAAATGCCACTGGCAAAAATCAGCGGTGGTGTAAGCAATGTTTCTTTCTCTTTCCGTGGCAATGATCATGTTCGTGAAGCTATACATGCCGTGTTCTTATATCATGCCATCAAAGCCGGAATGGATATGGGCATTGTCAATGCAGGCCAGTTGGTGGTGTATGATGAGATAGAACCACAGCTCAAAGAATTATGTGAAGATGTGGTTTTAAACCGCAGACCCGATGCAACCGAGCGCCTGGTAAACTTTGCAGAAACGGTACGGGCAAAAGGCAAAGAAGGCGATAAAAAAGATGAAACATGGAGAAATGGTTCTGTTGAAGAACGATTGAAACATGCACTGGTCAATGGCATTACAGATTATATTGATGCAGATACAGAAGAAGCCCGGCAGAAATATCCAAAGCCATTGGATGTGATTGAGGGTCCGTTAATGGCCGGAATGGATGTAGTAGGAGATTTGTTTGGAAGCGGTAAAATGTTTTTGCCACAAGTGGTAAAGAGCGCAAGGGTAATGAAAAAATCAGTGGCCATTCTTACGCCTTATATCGAAAAAGAAAAAGAAGAAAAAGCAGCAAGAGGGGAAATCTCTCTTTCCGGTGCGCCAAAAATTTTGATGGCAACTGTAAAAGGTGATGTGCATGATATTGGAAAAAATATTGTTGGAGTTGTTTTGGGTTGCAATGGCTATGATGTAATTGATCTGGGTGTGATGGTGCCCGCAGATAAAATTTTGGATACAGCAGTAAAAGAAGGTGTGGACATCATTGGCGTCAGCGGATTGATCACTCCTTCGCTGGATGAAATGGTGCATGTTGCCAGGGAGATGAAGAGAAGGAACATGAAGCAACCTTTGTTAATTGGCGGCGCCACCACTTCAAGAACACATACTGCAGTGAGAATTGCTCCTGAATACGATAACGGAGTAGTGTATGTATTGGATGCATCAAGAAGCGTATCGGTAGTGAGTAATTTATTGAGCAAAGAGCAAAAGGAAAATTTTATTCATCAAACGCAGAATGAATATGCAGACCTGCGAAATCAGTTCCTGAATAAAAAGAAACATAAAGTTTTAATCTCTTACGAAGAAGCCGTTGCCATCAAAGAAGATTTTGACTGGAAGAATTACACGCCAACCAAACCAAATGTTGATGGTGTAAAAGTGTTGAGAGATTTTGATCTGGCAACCATCGCAAAATACATTGACTGGGGACCATTTTTTATTGGATGGGAAATGCCCGGACATTTTCCTGATGTGCTAAGCGATAAAAAGTTTGGAGCAGAAGCCACACGCTTGTATAATGATGCACAAAAACTACTGGAGAAAATTGTTGCTGAGAAATGGTTTACGGCCAATGGTGTCATTGGCTTCTGGCCTGCCAATTCCAACAACAGGGATACGGTTACATTACAAACACCGAAAGGAGAAGTTAAATTGGAATCACTTCGCCAGCAATTGAAAAAAGCTGCCAACCAGCCTTCATATTCCTTAGCCGATTTTATCGCTCCTGAAAATACCGTGCAGGATTATATGGGCGCCTTTGCAGTAAGCATTCATGGCGCCATGCCGCGGATCAAAAAATACGCGGACGAGAATGATGAATACAACAAGATACTGGTGCAAATACTGGCCGACCGTTTAGTGGAAGCCTTTGCCGAATGTTTGCATGCACAGGTGAGGAGAGAATATTGGGGCTACGAGAAAAATGAGAACTTAACGAACGAAGAATTGATCAAGGAACAATACAAAGGCATTCGTCCGGCGCCGGGTTATCCTGCCTGCCCGGATCACACCGAAAAATGGAAATTATTTGATCTCCTCAATGCTACAGAAAATGCAGGGATCGAATTGACGGAAAGCCTGGCCATGAGTCCTCCTGCTTCGGTTTGTGGCTGGTACATTGCGCATCCGCAAAGTCATTATTTTGGTGTAGGTAAAATTGGAAGGGACCAATTGGAAGATTTTGCCAAACGAAAAGAAATGAGCATTGAAGAAGCGGAGAGATGGTTAAGGCCTGCGTTGGAATGATTTCGAAGTTCAGTAAAGGCTCCTGTGTTTCAAAGCGAAGAGGTTGTGTTGACAATAGCTATTCAATTACTGTTGAAAAAGCAAGGAAACAAATCAGGCTGCGAGCAGGCAAAATGTATGTACACTTCGTTACATCAGGTCATTCCATCTATCTTTTGCTTCCCGATACGTTCCAAAACCTAAACGGTCCGTTTTCGCATCACCTCTAATAAATTGGTTGGGAATACAGGGATTAGTATCGGTAATAAAGTTTTTGCAAAGGTTTTTTAGCAGAATAATATCATTGTCTTCAATAGCATCCATATCTAATTTTAATAGAGCCTGGAATTCTCCTTTATTATTTTGATAGACTTCTGGTTCCTTATAGTAAGTGCCATCAAATACCGGTGCAAGGCATGGATTAATACGGACAAGATTGGGCTTGACATTATCAAGCAAAGGGTGTATAAAGGAATACGTAATAAAACTTGCCGCATCCGGTGGATCACTTAATATGCTCCCCGCAACTTTGGTGACATCCTCAAAAAACGGGAACGAAGTATTACTGACAACATAAGGGCTGTTTTTATTGTCCGCATATATTTTATTTAAATCAGTATCGGTGGAAGTGCTGTAATCGCTAATAACGGCCCGTTGAGTAATGCCTGTTCCCAAGGATAAAATTTTATAGTCGTTCATGTCGGGAGCCATATTATTAGTAACAGCTTCTACTAATGCTGCGAGTACAGGATTATTGAAACCTGCAACAGCTCCGTCCCAATACCATGTAGTCCTTGATTCTTCTTTGTCCGCATTTTTAATCCTGATTGTCGCAGGTTCATCGAAATAATTAACGGGGGCATTACTTGATGAATGAATGGCGTGCCCAAGTGTTATTTGAAATTGTTTTCCTTTGCTAAACCTGTCTGTATTGCTATGGAGATTGGAACGGAAAAAGCTTACTCTTTCACGGAAGTAATCAAATCCTACGATGATAATATTTAATTGGGGGTTTCCTATAAGTACAGGTAT
>JAICTW010000150.1 GCA_025936195.1 Flavisolibacter sp. | reverse complement strand
CAATGGCAGCAAGCGGGGGCAAATTAATGGTGAGCTTATATTTTTTTGCCTCGTTTTCAGTTGGCCCTTCCCCATCAATTTCCTGCATCCGGATATCAGGATTAGTAACGTTTCCCGAGCCCCAATATTTTTGAAGATCACTGTTAAATACTTCTTTTTGATAACGACGTCCCGTGATCTCGATTTCCCAATCCCACCTTGGTATTGGTGTAAGATTTAAAATGATGAGCAGATCATCTGCTTCGGTTTTTCCTTTTCTTCTGTAAACGATCACACATTCCTCACGATGATTCAGGTCCACCCATTCAAATCCGTGAATATTGAATTGATTTTCGTATAAAGCAGGCTCTGATGTCAGCAGATGATTGAGGTCCTTTACACACTCATGTAGTTTTTTGTGCGGATCATACTGCAATAAATACCATTGCAATTCCGATTTGTAATTCCATTCAGAAGTTTGTCCGAATTCATTGCCCATGAATAACAATCGTCCTCCGGGATGCGTCCACATATAAGAGTACAAAGCCCGAAGGTTGGCAAACTTCTGCCATTGATCTCCCGGCATTTTATAAATCATTGGCGATTTGCCATGTACAACTTCATCATGACTCAAGGGCAACATAAAGTTTTCATCATAGAAATACATCATGCTGAAAGAAAATTTGTCCTGGTACTGTGGCCGAAAAAATGGATCAACTTTAAAATAGTTCAGCGTATCATGCATCCATCCCATCATCCATTTCATTCCAAAACCCAGTCCACCCATGAAAGTGGGTTTGGAAATGCCCGGCCAATCCGTAGCTTCTTCGGCAATGGTTTGCGTATCGGGAAAATCCCTGAAAATAGTTTCATTCAAATCTTTTACAAATGCAATAGCTTCCAGGTTGCCGTTACCGCCAAATTCATTCGCTTCCCATTCACCTTCTTCTCTTGAGTAATCTAACTTTAAAATAGAAGACACGGCATCCACACGAATGCCATCAATATGAAAAAGCTCAAACCAAAATCTTGCGCTGCTAATTAAAAATGATTTGACTTCTCCCCTTTTGTAATTAAAAATATAACTGTTCCAATCCGGATGAAATCCTTTGCGCATGTCAGCATATTCATACGTATGCGTTCCGTCAAAAAGATACAATCCATGTTCATCGTGAGGAAAATGCGAGGGCACCCAGTCGAGAATCACACCAATTCCATTCTGGTGCAATTGATCAATCAAATACATCAAACCTTCCGGTTCGCCAAATCGTGCAGTGGGAGCAAAATATCCGGTGATCTGGTAGCCCCAGCTTCCATCGAAAGGATGTTCCATTACAGGCATCAACTCCACATGCGTAAATCCCATTTCTTTTACATAGGGCACTAACCGTTCTGCAATTTGATGATAGTTGTTGTACCATGTTTCGTTGTTAGGATCAGGTCGCATCCAGCTTGCCAGGTGCACTTCATACACACTCCAGGGAGCGTCCAGTGCATTGTGTTTTTTTCGTTTATGCATCCATTCTTCGTCCTGCCATTGATAATTAAATTCCCAGGCGATAGTTGCCGTGTCGGGTCTCCTTGTCCAATAATTACCGAAGGGATCACCTTTTTCTATAACAGAATTTTCATAACCGGTGATACGATATTTGTAAGAAGTTCCTTTTGTTATTCCCGGAATAAATCCTTCCCAAATACCACTTTTATCCCAGCGTGGTTGCAATTGATGTGATTCTAAATCCCAACTATTAAAATCACCGATCACTGAAATCTTCGTTGCGTTAGGTGCCCACACGGTGAAATGATACCCTTCTCTTTCCAATACAGTCATTGGCTTTGACCCAAATTTTTTATAGAGTGCATAATTGGTGCCCTGCTGGAAAGTAGCAATATCATCATCGTACAAAATGGAATAATTCCATACAGGTTTCGAAGTGTCCACAAAATTTTTGTCTTCGTATCGTTCCGTTGGCGTAGGCGAAGAAAAATTTTCAGAGGCGCTTATGGAATTGTCAGTTTCATGCATCATACCAAATCCTTTATTTAAGCCGTTTAAGTAAAGTTAACAAGTCGCTAAGGTTTTACGCACTAAATTGTTTTCGTATATAAACCAGCAAACAACCAACCAAAGCATGAGAAATTTGTTTCTTTGCCTTTCACTTTTTGTAATAGGCTACACTTCTTCTGCCCAGTCTGTTTTGAAAGGAAAGGTCTCCGACACGCTTGAAAAAAAATCGCTTCAAAACGCAGTTGTTTCCATTTTAAAAAGATCAGACTCTACACTAATTGATTTTACACGTACAACAAAAACCGGTGATTTTAAATTAAGCAATGTTCTTGCCGGCAATTATGTATTGCTGATCACCTATCCCGGATTTGCTGATTACGCCGATTATATTGAAGTGAAAAAAGATCAGCCGCAAACCGATCTTGGTATCATACCGCTTACGCTGAAATCCAAGCTGATGGATGCGGTTGTTATCAGAAGTGCTGGAGCCATTCGCATTAAAGGCGACACTACTGAATTTGTTGCTGATAGCTTTCATGTAAAAGAGGGAGCTACAGTAGAAGACCTTTTGAAAAAATTCCCAGGTTTTTCTGTGAATAGTAAAGGAGAAGTTACTGCGCAGGGGAAACGGGTGGATAAAGTTTTGGTGGACGGTGAAGAGTTTTTTGGGGATGACCCGACAATGGTCACTCAAAATCTTTCTTCGAAAGCAGTGGATAAAGTGCAGGTCTTCGATTCTAAAACAGATGAAGAAAACCTGACCGGGGTAAGCAATACACAAAGCAATAGCAAAACGCTAAACATTAAATTAAAGAGTGAATACAAAAAAGGTTCCTTCGGACGGGCGGAGGCTGCGTCGGATTTCAACCGCTATCACGACGGGAAATTATTATACAACCATTTCCAGGGAAATCAAAAGTTTTCCTTGTATGGAACAAAAAGCACAACGAGCACAGGAAGCTTAAGCTGGCAGGACCAGGATAAATTAGGTGTTGAAAATACAGAATACCAGGAGGTGGAGGGTGGAGTTATTTTCTCAAGCCAGGCCGATGATGAATTTAGCAATTGGAGCTTAAAGGGGCTTCCCGACGCTTATGTACTCGGCAGTGTGTATATCAATAAGTGGAACCAGGACAAACAAAAAATCAATGGTTCCATGAAATATAATTATCTCGGAACTACGAACGCTTCCTCCAGCTTTAATAAATCCATTTTGCCAAACAGCGTTTTAATAACGCAGAAGAACAGCAATGGCCGGGGCATTATTCAGCAATATGCACCTACATTAAAATATGAATGGAAGCTGGATTCAACAACAACCCTAACGTTCAAAAGCAATAATTCCTACAAAACAAATAAACTGACCAACCACACCAATAGCGAAACCGATCTGGAAGACTTGACACCATTGAATAAAAGCAATCGTATTAACAACAACAATGGAACAAAAAGAAAAACAGATAACCTGCTTAGTTATAAAAAACTATTTAAAAAACCTGGTGAACAATTGACAGCTTCCGTCCGTTACACGTATAACGACGATGATGAAGACAATTTCACCAACTCAGAAAATTTGTTTTACACCAATGGCATTCTTACATCGAGCGACAGCATTAACCAGGAAAAGAAAATACATTCCCAATCATCAACTATCGGAGCGAATATTTCCTGGACAAAACCATTGAACACCAAATGGAGCTTAACAACATTAGGAAGCTATAGCAAAAACACCTCCGATGGTCATTTAAACACATTTGACAGATCGGTCAATGGAAAGTATGAGAACTTCTCACCTTATTACAGCAACAATTTTACTTACGACGCCAGTGCCTTAGGCGGAACGGCTCTGGTCCGATACAATACCAAGAAAATAAATTTCTCATTCGGAAGCGGAGTATCCAATTTAAAACAAGAAGTGTATAATATTGACAGCAACAAGCATAATAACTATACATTTTTAAAGATACTGCCACAAGCCTCCTTCCGATACACCATCAGGCCGCAAACCGGATTTTTTATCAGCTACTATGGTTCTTCACAGCAGCCAGGCATTGAGCAATTGCAGCCACTGCGCAACAATGATGATCCTTTGAATGTATATGTTGGGAATCCCAATTTGAAAATTGGTTTTAATAATAGATTCAACATTAGCTATTATTCTTTTAAGACGCTTTCACAGCGATATTTTTATTCTTTTTTCTCTTATAATACCACAACAAACGCAGTTACCAGTTCAAGCATCGTTGATGTTGCCGGACGTAGAGTTTCCACCAATGTAAATACCAATGGTAACAAGAATTGGTTTTTCAATGGTTTTTGGCAGAAACAGGGAGAAGGGAAATGGAAACCCGGCTTTGGGACTTTTGCCAGTGGTGGCACTTCGATCACCTTTGTTAATAATCAAAAGAGCATTAATCGATACAAACAATACAATTTGAATTTCCGGCTGAATAAAAGCAAGGACGATAAATATGACATAAGCATAGGTCCGAATTTTGGCCAGAATTTTTCCTCTTCTTCCCTGCAACCCGAAAACAAAATAAAGTATATAGAATGGGGCGGAAATATTGATGGCACTATATACTTCCTAAAAAAGTTTGAACTGAATACAGATTTGGATGCAGAGCTAAGACAAAAAATAAATGCTGCCGATAAAACTACCAATGCTATTATATGGAATGCAAGACTGAGTAGAAAATTGTTTAAAAAAGATGTAGCAAAGATCAGTTTCATTGCTCACGATATTCTGGACCAAAACAAAGGCGTGAACCGCATCACCAATAGCAATTTCATTGTTGATGAAAGATACCTGAAAGTCCCGCGTTACTTTCAATTAAAGTTTGAATGGACCTTTAACACCAATAAAGGATCAAAATGATTTTATGAAAAAGCTTTTCTTCTTTTTAGTTATCAGCATTACCGTTTGGCAATTGAATGCACAAACCAATTTTTATAGTGCCGTTCAAATTGAATACGAAAAAACGCTAAGTGTTCAGCAGCTAATGAAAGTTATGGAACCGGAATGGTTTGAACGGTCGAAGGACCACATGCCGGTTGAATTAAAAAGCTATTTCACCTTCACCGGCGACAGCACTCATTCCATCTTCCGGCAAACCAAAGCTGCCGTGGTAACTCCCGGGATGTGGTTCAGTCCCATTGCCGATGAAAACGTAGTGTACAACGATTACACAACAGGACGGACCATTACGCAAAAACCGGTTTTTGAAGAAACCTTTTTAGTTGATGACAGCATGTTGAATATAAAATGGAAGATCACCAGCGATACCCGCAACATTGCAGGGTTTGAATGTCGCAAAGCTGTGGGAATTATTTTCGATACCGTTGCCGTGTTTGCATTTTACACGGATGAACTTATGATCAACGGCGGACCTGAAGGCATTCATGGATTACCCGGAATGATATTAGGTTTAGGTATTCCAAGAATTCATACCACATGGTTTGCAACCAAGGTTGAAGTTTCAGGATTTAAGATGAATAAAGTGACACCTGCCACCAAAGGGAAAAAAATCAGCCGTAAAGAAATGCTTGATGCCATCAACAAAGCCATGAAAGATTGGGGAGGATATGGAAAAAATCTGGTGATGAATTATTTGATTTGAAATTAAGGTGAGTGAAAGAATGCATAATTTTAGGTATTCAGACGACAATGAAAAAGCTGTTGTTATTCTTTGTGATAGTTGTTGTTTTCAGTTGCAAGTCTGAATCTTCTAATAAGCAAGAAGCTAGCCCACCAGATACTATCAATAGCGCCAGAATAAGGTTTGTAATGGCTTATGGTGATACCATCCATGCTACTCATACCTCTCTATTTATCTCTCGACATATTTACGATTCTTTTATTGTAAGAAAGTTTATCTATCACAATCTTTCGAACCAATTCGATATTAGCCTTCAGATACGTCGGTTCATTTCCAATGATGGCATTGGAGATTCAAGTATTGTAAGCGCAGTTTTAATCAATAAAAAATTTCACACAATATTCGATTCAGTTTTGGTTAAATCAACCCTTTACTTCTGTAATTATTTTGAAAAAGATGATAATGTTCGTTCTTACTCATCTGGAATTAATGTTCAAAAACCGATCATCGATAATTACTTCGGAGATATAATAATTGCCGATCTTAATTTCGATCGGAAGGATGACATCGCTATCATCAGTGACATGGGTGGCAATTCCGGACCTTTGTATAAATTCTTTCTTCAAAACAATGAGCACAAATTTGTATTGGATAGATACCTTACAGATTCAATGGAGTTTTTTCCAACCATTATTAATAAGGGAGAAAAAACACTTACTACTTACGGACATGCCGGAGTAATGTGGGTAGGCAGACACATTTATAAGTTAGATATCGAAACAAATACTTGGAAGCTACTTAATTTGTAATAGTAGGACCTCATAGGAAATCGGATGATTAAAATTTAGTATTCGCTCAGCTTTTGAAAACTGTATTCTCAACTTATACTTTTAAAATTCTGATCATCACTTTTCCAACTCCATTATCCAAATCGTTTTCCCTGGAACTTTCCATGTAGCTGAAAGATCATTGCTTGCTGATGTAACGATGTTTCTTGCTTTCGTAAATCCATTTGTTCTTTCAATGAATCTTTTTGTATCAACAATCTTTTCTTCACTGCTGGTATTCATTACAATCATCACTGTTTGCTTATCATCATAACGGAAATAAGT
>JAICTW010000272.1 GCA_025936195.1 Flavisolibacter sp. | reverse complement strand
GAATAAATCTTTCCCTTCCCTTTGCGGATTAACAGCAGGGCACCCTACCAACACTCCAATATCATCCGCATATTCTTTTATCTTATTCAAGGTTTCATAACACTGGCGAATAAAATCATTGAATTCCAAAAAATCCCTTGGTGGATAACCGCAAATGCATAGCTCCGAAAACAGCACCAGGTCGGCGCCGGCCTGCTTTGCTTTATTAATTCCATCTAAAATTTTTGCTGCGTTCTCTTCAAAATTGCCAATATGATAATTTTGCTGGGCTAAAAAAATCTTCATCTTCGTTGAATCTATTAAACAGTAAAGTTCTGAAATAAATGACGAATACAACCGTTAAGAACATCATGCGTTTTACAATCAGCTCCATTTTCCTATTTGTGTTGCTTTCGTGCAACAACTCAAATAATAAGCCCGATGTTTCGAACATCAATGTTAACGTCAAGATCGAAAGGTTTGATAAGGATTTCTTTTCAATGGACACCAATCATCTTGACCAATCATTAAATGAATTAAATAGAAAGTACCCTGCTTTTTCACCCTTATACTCTGAATTCCTTTCTCCTATCAATGCAATGGTGAAGCAACAGGGAAAAACATACCAAGAAGCCGTACGCCTGTTTTACAGAACAATTAAACCATTAGCTGATGCTGTTGAAAAAAAATACAGCAATCTGGATGATGTTCGAAGCGGTCTTGACAAAGGTTTTAAGTATGTAAAGTATTATTATCCTTCGTTTAAAGTTCCGGCAGTTGTTACTTCCATTGAAAGCTTTAATCCTGATGATCCGCAGGAAGTGTATGGAGCCATTTTTTATAATGATACGCTGATCATAAGCCTGCAGATGTTTTTAGGAAATGATTTTAATGGTTACGATCCTGTTCAATATCCTGATTATTTGCGCAGACGATTTAATGAGCAATACATTGTTCCGAATTCCATTCGTGCTATTGCCAATGATATTTATCCGGATAGCAGTGAATCAGCTTCGTTGATTGAGCAAATGGTAGAGAAAGGAAAGCAATGGTATTTGCTGGATAAATTTTTACCTGATGCTCCGGACAGTTTAATAACAGGCTTTTCCAAATCCCAAACGAATTTTATTAAAAAAAACGAAGGCAATATCTGGAACCAGTTTTTAAAAGACACACCAGATCCTTACACGCTTGACCAGGAACGATTAAAAAATTATTTAGGCGAAGGGCCTTTCACACAGGACATGCCTCACGATTTGCAGGGCAATGGCACTCCCGGAAATATTGGCCAATGGATGGGCTGGCGCATTGTACAAAAGTTTGCAGAAAAAAATCCTAAAATGACTGTTCAGGAAATTTTAGCGACACCGGCTAAGAAGATTTTTCAAGAGGCAGGGTATAGGCCGAAGTAATCTGAACTAGGATTGTGGGATGGATGGGATTAGGAGGAAATTTTTGCGATAGTTGGATTGCACATTGGTAGATTGTAGAAATTGAATATTGGCCGCTTGTGAGGACACAAGCCGCAGCTGAAGAGATCAATGTAGCTATTTTGTGGAAACAAGTACATTAATGCATCAATTACATGCTTATGGTTATGAAAACTACACTATTCATATCTCTTTGCCTGTTTGTAAGTGTTTGCAGAGGACAACATGTGCATTACACACTTAACACTGAGCATACTGCTGATACACTTATTGATACGATTACTGCAATGGAATTCATTCTTGATACTTCAAGAGTTTATATTTCTGCCATTGATGCAAAAGGAAAATTATTGTGGAAGACAGATCCTTGGAAAGACAATAGGTTAGATGAATACAGAATTAAAAGACCGATTATTTCCAGCTTCTATTTTGCGAATAATCAATGGACTAAAAACAAGGAAATAATTTGGATCGTGTACAATAACACACAATTTGGCATTGTAGATAAGAAGACTGGAACGTTTACATGGTTTGGTCAAGATTAATCCACCCAATGATTAATATTCCACAATATTCCGGCAGCCACGGCTTGTGTCCCCACAAGCCGCTTTGCGAAGATGAAATGATCCGCTATTTTAGTAAATGCTTCAAAGAGAAATCTATTTCTATACTGCTACCATCCATCAATGGAAGCCTTTGATAAAAGATTTCAACCTGGAGCCTGTTATCACTCAATGCTTATCTTTTCTTTATCGCAAAGAATGCATCAAAGTGTATGGGTTTGTTATCATGCCCAACCATATTCATTTCATTTGGGAGTTATTGCAGAATAACGGACAGGAAAGTCCAGTTGCAAGCTTTACAAAGTTTACTGCACATCAATTTCAGGAGATACTAAAAACAAAATCCCCTGAAACACTGAAGCAATATGCAGTGGACTGGCACAGCCGCAAGTTCAATTTCTGGCATCCGAAAGCTGATTCGTTTTTATTGAATCAGCGGCAAACCACTGAACAAAAGCTCAATTACATTCATTTAAATCCAATGAGAGGAAAATGGAGTTTAATTTCTGACCCAACGAGTATTTTTATTCTTCGTACAAGTTCTATGAAAAAGGAATAAATGATTTTGACTTTTTGGAAGATTATAGAGATTGGGCAGGATAATCGAAAGCGGCTTGTGTTCCACAAGCCGTGGCGATCTTAGATTCTTCTCACTAATTATCCTTAGACAAGCCCAGAATGACAAACTCTCTCAACTTCAAACCACAAACTTCAAACTACTTATTGCCCCTGCGCCAAGCTATATGCTCTCCTATCACCCCACATGTTCAGCAACTCCAGAGAACAAATTTTATAATCGGCACTTAAGCTTACATATAAGCCAATCACATCCTGTTGCGTCAAAGGTTGTTCATTCAATGCTTCAAAGCGAAGATTGTATTGATTTACCAGGTTGGTGAACCTGGAACCTGTAGGCCAAACCTGTGTACCGCGGTTGCTGATGCTGATCAGTTTGAATTTCGTTCCGCCATGATGCAAACATTTTTGCGCAATATTTCCCGGCTGATCAACGCTTTCAATGAACATGTCCACGCCAACAATTTTCTCCTGCTCATTTTCTTTCGAAACCATCATGGCATTTCTATCTAAATGACAAACGGCAGGTGTTTCAGGATCGTTGGCCACTATTGGCTTTGCATTCACTTTTGGTGTTTTGCCAAAATTGGAAATAATGGCATCGGCAAATTGGGTTGTACTTAGTGAAGGAGTAAAGCGGTCGCCGAAATCACCGGTATGAGTTCCCTGTTCCAAAGTGTACAGCAATGCATTTTCAATTACGGCTGCATTCTCCATAAAACCCAAATAACGAAGCATGGCCAGTCCGCTCAATAATAATGCAGTGGGATTAGCAATGTTCTTTCCCGCAATATCTGGAGCTGTTCCATGTACGGCCTCGAAAATAGAAATATGATCACCAATGTTTGCTGAGGGAGCAAAACCCAGTCCTCCCACCAGGCCTGCACAGAGATCAGAAATAATATCCCCCTGCAAGTTGGTCATCACAATCACATCAAACTCGTCGGGGCGGGTGACCAGTTTCATAGCCAGATCATCTACGATCTTATCATCTGCTTTCAATTCAGGATATTCTTTCGCCACTTCATTGAAGCACTCCAAAAACAATCCATCAGTCAGCTTCATAATGTTGGCTTTGTGTCCGCAGGTGATTCTCCTGGCGCCTTTTTGCTTCGCCATTTCAAAAGCATAACGGATCACCTGCATGCTGCCCGGCCTTGTAATAAAGCGTCGGCTTAAGGCCACATCATGTGTAAGCATGTGCTCAATACCGCCATACGTATCTTCCAAATTTTCGCGAACGATCGTAAGATCAATGATGATCCCTGCTTTGCTGAAAACAGTATCCACCCCATGCAGAGTTTGAAACGTTCTTACATTGGCGTAGGTATTCCACGTTTTTCGTGCAGTAACATTCACACTTTTTACTCCCTTGCCCTTGGGTGTTTCCATCGGACCTTTGAATAAAATACCCAATTGCTCGATAGTTTTTTGAGCTTGTGGTGTCATTCCGTTAGAGTATCCTTTGTCGAACACCCATTTCCCCATCTCAACAAATTCATATTCAAGGTCTACTTTATTCGCATCGAATATTTTCAACACCACATCCATGATCTCAGGTCCAATTCCATCGCCTTTCGCAACCGCTATCTTCATATATAAGTTTTAAAGCGGCAAAAATAAATCTTGTAGAAAGTTTTTCCCCAAATAAATCAGTATTAAATTGGCAGCAACTTTGTTTTATACTAAGTGAATCAAAATCTGAATGGTTATGGTAAGCATGATTTCGGAAGGCGTTAAGGTAAGCGTGGAAACATTTTATCAGCAGGATTATTCCAATCCCTTGCAATCAGAATTTATGTTCGCATATCGCATCACTATAGAGAATCATAATGGTTTTCCTGTAAAACTGCACAGCCGTCACTGGCATATTTTCGACAGCGATGGAAGCTTCAGGGAAGTGGAAGGTGAAGGTGTTGTTGGCATGCAACCTGTGATCAGTGCAGGAGAAGAATATCAATATGTAAGTGGATGTAATTTACATACGGAGATCGGCAGAATGCACGGAACTTATATGATGGAGAATTTACACAACAAAGAGTTGTTCGAAGTGAATATTCCCGCCTTTGATATGGTAACACCGTTTAAGTATAATTGATCTGAGCCTTGATTTGTGAATTGGTTGGATTAATAGAAATTATTTGAAGTCTTCAATGGTGGAAGACTTTTTTATTGAATTACTGATAAAAATTTGAGTAGCTCTCATCTTGAATTTGTGGGAAGTGAGTGGAATTGTGATTTACAATCAGAAAACTTTGGAAGAGCGCATTGATGAATAATGATGAGCCATACGTTCGTCTATCTATTTAACTTTTGTTGCGTCGCACAGCATGTACGTTCTTATCGCTATTGAGCATTGTGCAACCGTCTTTATAGAATTCCATCAGTTCTAAT
>JAICTW010000123.1 GCA_025936195.1 Flavisolibacter sp. | reverse complement strand
CCATGACCAGAAATGTCAACAGCTTTGAGTTAAGCTTTTCCTACATCATGCGAAAAGAAACAAAAGGTCTTGTTGATTTTATTCACTGCCCACGATTGTAAAAACATTCATTAAAAGTTTGATCCAAACAATATGAAGACCGATTCCATTTTACAAAAAAATACTCCGGAAAAAATCCAATACATACAAAATAATGCAAGCAGGTTTTTACTGCTGGCACTTGGGTGCATGTTATTGACGCAGGCAAAAAGCCAGGCTGATAAACGTTTGGTGCTAGCCGATCAATACTTTGCTGCCGGAGAGTATTTTACTGCAGCCGGTTTATACGGACAGTTCCTGCATCCGCCAGTGAAACAAAAAACGCTCAGCGATTTTCCTTTGAATGCTAAAAGGAATATGGATGGAAAGCTGGGTAGTTATGGAAGTAAAACAGATGTTCTTTTCAAACAGGCAGAGAGCTATCGTTTATCCAATTACTGGACGGAAGCATCTGCTTTGTATCAGCAATGTTTTGGAAAAGATTCATTAAAATATTCTACTGCACTGTATTGGTATGCTGTATGCCAGCGCAGCATGGGCAACTATCAAACAGCAGAAGAAAGCCTGAAACATTTTTTTGAAAACTACGATAAAGGAAATGCTTCTTATGCATCTGCTTTGCAGGAAAGACAAACTTTAGAATTTATAAAAGAGCAGTTAGCCAGACCTGATTCTATTTTATATCATGTTCAGAAATTGAATACTGCTTTCGGAAATGAAAAAGGTGTGTTTGCTCCTGTTGCTGTTAATGGCAATCAATTCCTCCTCACCAGCACACAAACTGATTCGGTTGCAGCAGGAATGAATCCTTATCACAACCGTTTGTTCACATCACAACTTAGCAACGACGGCCTGCAAAACATACAACCGGTAATCATCGAGTCTGTTGATTCAACCATAAACCAGGGTGCAGCCAGTATGAGCCCTGATGGCAAATATTTGTATTTCACACAATGGAAAAAAGAAAACGGGCAGGTAGTTTCTTCTATTTATTTTTCAACAAAAACCGCTAAGGGATGGAGCCGGCCAAAACCATTGATGCGTGTGAATCAACCGGCGCACAATAGTAAGCAACCGTATTGCTCTGCAGATGGAAAATATTTGTTCTTTGCTTCGGACAGAAAAGGTGGTAAAGGAAATTTTGATATCTGGTATGCACCGCTTCAGGCTGATGGCACTACAGGTGATGCAATAAACGCTGGTGCCACAATCAATTCTCCTGCAAACGAACAAGCTCCTTTTTATCACAGCAGCACAGGCACTCTTGTATTTTCTTCGGATAGAACACCAACGCTGGGTGGCTATGATCTGTTTGCATCTAAAGGATTGGGAACCGAATGGAAAACACCTGAGAACC
This sequence comes from Flavisolibacter sp., assembly GCA_025936195.1. Next base: position 5,711 of record JAICTW010000123.1, on the reverse strand, counting down.
TTGGCTATCCTGTAAACTCTTCGCGTGATGATGTTTATTTTTTTGCTACAGAAAATAAATCTCTCCTGAATAATGCCATTGTCAGTTCTGACCGTGGCTCTGAATGTTGTCTTTCTACTTACACTGTTACCAAAATGCCAAAGAAGAAAATGATTACAGGTATGGTAATGGATTGTGCGAGCAACGAACCTCTTGACAGCGCACAGGTAACATTGAAAGATGCAGCAGGTAACACACTGCAAACTGTTACTGCTGAAAATGGAAAATATCAATTTGAATTAACGGATGATGCCAGCCTTCACCAGCTTTCTGTAAGCAGGGAAAAATACAATGATTCCACTGCTGATGTGAGCATTGAAAACATTAATGAAACCAACTGGCAAACTGATACTATGTACAATAAGACATTATGCCTTGCAAAGAAATTTGTATTGAAAGTGGAAAATGTAGTCACTGTTTATTTTGATTTTGCCAAGAGTGATCTTACAGAGATCAGCAAGATGCAACTGGATTCTCTTTACAATATGCTGATTGAAAATCCTGCGTTTACAATTCAGATATCCGGTTATACAGATGGGAAAGGATCGGCAGATTACAATAAAAAACTTTCCGATAAACGTGCAAGGTCTTGTGCGGATTATTTAATTGAGAAAGGAATTGATCCTGCACGGATAAGCTTTGAATCCTTCGGCTCCTGCTGCCCTGTTGAAATGGAACTGCTCAACGGAAGGGATAATGAAGAAGGAAGAAGCAAAAACAGAAGAGCATTAATCAACATAAGCAAAGAATAGCAGTATTTACATGTGGTTTAAACCTTGCCAGAGATGGCAAGGTTTTTTCGTTGTAATATAATCACCAAAATCACGTCACAATCTTCTTCACGTTCTCCCCTATCATTTGCAAGGTCAGGTCAATTTCTTCCTTGTGTGTTCGATGGCTTACTACTGCACATCGCAGCCATAATTTTCCTTTGATGGTTGTGGAGGAAAGGAATACCCTTCCATCTTCGTGTATGGCATCTACCAGCTGTTGATTAATGAAATTATTTTCATCGCCACGATAACGGAAAATGCTTACCGTTAAATCAGGCTGCGGTCCTGTTTCAAAACCCATCTTGTTTATTTGTTCGTAGAAATAATTGCTAAGTACTAATTTTTCACTGAGACTTGCTTTAAAAGGAGCCACACCATAAAGCTGTAAAGGAAGCCATATTCTTAATCCACGATTAGGGCGTGTTAGTTCAATGCCCGTATCGGCAGGACTAATGTCTTCAACTCCTTCCGTATCGGCCAGATAAGAAGCTTTTGATGAATTGGACGCCAGCAATGCATTCCCGTCTCTAAGCAATACGGCTCCGGAACCAAAAGGAAGAAATAAAGTTTTATGCGGATCCAATACTACTGAATCGCTGCGCTCTATTCCTTTTAATTTTTCTTTCATTTCATCCAGCAGAATAAAAAATCCGCCATAAGCTGCATCCACATGAAACCATGCATGGTATTGCGCGACTATATCAGCTATTTCATTCAGGGGATCTACGGCTCCGGTGTCGGTGGTTCCGGCAGAAGCAATGACAAGGAAAGGATATAAACCGTCTGTTTTATCTTTTTTCATTTGCTCCTGCAACTCTTTTGTATTCATTCGGAAACTTTCTGTAAGCGGAATTTTCCGGAGCACCGCTTCATAAAGTCCGGTTATGTTGAACGCCTTGTAAACACTGTGATGCGTTTGTTCTCCAAAATAGATGACCGCTTTTTTTACATTGGAAGAATCAATGCCATGAAAATCTCTTGCTGCTTTTACGGCAATTAAATTAGCAATGGAACCTCCCGAAGTTAAATTGCCATAAGCACGGGAAGGATAGCCAATGATGTTGGTCATCCATCGAATCACCTGGCTTTCTATTTTCACAGAACCAGGACTGGAAAAAGCAATGCCTGCGTATTTGTTGGTAATGTCCGATATCATATCCGCCAAAGCGCTGGCCCACAAACCTCCGCCTGGTATAAAACCCAGGTGCCTGCCGGAAGCGCTACTGATACCATTAAGGTCCACTTCTGTTTTCAATACATTAAGTATGGTTTCCGCAGGCTTTCCCTCCTCTTCTATTTTCAGTGAAGAAAGTTTTTCAAAATTGCCCTGGCCATAACCCGGAGCATTGGGAAGTTCATTTAAAAATTGATTGGTATAAGCGATTACTTCTTTCAATATGGATGATCGTTGCTCTTCGTCAGGATCGAGTTTGCGTGAAATGCTTTCTAAGGATTGAAGGTTTTGCATGTTTCAAAAATACGATCAAAAACCTGTTGCGATTTTTTGTGAAGCACTGCTGATCATTTATGCATAACAAAAACCGCCTCCTTGCGAGAGACGGTTTACAACAATTTTATAAACTAGGTTTTAATAAGGCAAAGTAGCGCTTGCACTAGCCCCATTAGGTCCTGTCCAAACTAATTTAAAATAGTAATGACCGGTGAGGCCCGGACATGCAGTAGGATTACCATTAGCATCCAAGCCAAAGGTTGCTGTTGCAGTACCAAAGCCTTCATGTTTTACTTCGCCGGAAGTAAGGCGGTAAAAACAATCTTCACGAATCACCAATGGCTCCGTAATGGAAGTGGTAAAGGCATGACCAAAACGGGTCAACCCCCATTCGGCAATCTTATCGTTAGTACCATCTGTATGATCTCCAGTGATAGAAAGAACATATTTGTTATTTTCTTTTGTATAAACTCTTCTTCTGGCTACTTTCCATGTTTGTGTGGAACCATCGTCAAATGTGATGGACATGCCATCGCTGGCAATGGCGTGTGTAATGGATTGCTGTCCGGATAATGTAAACAATAATCCGCCACTTAAATTAGTGATGGTATGTGAACCATTGATGGTAATGCTTTTCTTATCACTGGTCCTTGTGATTTTCAAGTTCTGATAAGTAAGAGCTATCTGGGCACCCTGGTCTTTCCAATGCAAGTTGGGAGACATAGAAACAGTTATTGTACCTGTGCGGCTGTAGCTGCCATTACAGGTGGTAGAACCATCGTAGATAATCGTAGCTTTTCTTTGATTGTTAGCGGTATCAAAAGATATAGTCGCATCACAGATGGTGATAGAAGGGCCTTGCACTCTTCCTGTAAACGCAGCGGCACTTTCTATAGCAAAACTGGCATCATTAGTGGCGGCATCAATCTGGGTGGATACTCGGTTTTGATCATCCGCCTGTGTTTCCATTTCTGTTGTGGAATTATCAGGCTTTGAATCTTTTTTACAAGCGGTAAATGTGGTGATAACAGCCAGTGTAAGAACCGGCAAAAAGCGGAAGTTGATTTGCATAGGGTCTTGTTTTTAATTAGTAATGAGCCATAGACTTTTGACTCGTCACATTAGTTTAACGGATATTGTTTTTATTTTTTGTGATAAACAGAGTACAATATACCCTCAAAAAATTTATCATGCAAGAGTAGTTTTCCCTGCTGATTATTGAAGTTCAATGCTCCACCTGCAACCTTTATTTTATTGAACCGTATTCAAAAGAAGAATTTAAAATCACTGTTTTGACCAAAGGAATTAAATTTTATCTTTAATAGACAAACCCTTCCAAAGTGCGAAACTCCGCCAACCTTAGTAAAAAAAGAAGACCGTACCATTTCTGTTTTACCCTTCTTTCTATTTTTATACAGGTTGTTGTCTTTGCCCAGTGTCCTCCCAATATTGATTTTGAGTATGGCAATTTCAATGGATGGACCTGCTACACGGGCTATACTGCCGCTGTCAACGATGCAAATGAAATCAACCTCTCTGTCTCTGGCCCGATTACGGGAAGACATACCATGTACACGGCCAACTCTGGTTTGCTTGATCCATACGGAGGCTTCTCAGTGAATTGTCCTAACGGCAGCGGACATTCGATACGGCTTGGAAATGATCAGGGAGGAGGAGAAGCTGAGGGCGTCTCTTATGAGTTCACCATTCCGGCCAACAGAAATGTATTTTCATTGATGTACTATTATGCTGTGGTGTTTCAGGATCCCAATCACCAGCAGTTTCAACAACCAAGAATGGTTGTAGAGATCACCGATGAATCTGACAACTCGCTTATAAGCTGTTCTTCCTTTACCTTCATTCCCTACGGTTCTGTGCTTCCGGGTTTCTATGTTTCGCAAGTATCTGGTGACGACGGAACACCTATCTGGTGTAAGGATTGGTCGGCAGTAACTATTAATTTAAATGGCCATGCCGGAAAAAGGATCAAGCTTTTTTTTAAAACAGCCGATTGCACATTCAGGCGGCATTTTGGATATGCTTATATAGATGTGAATTCGGAATGCAGTGATGAATTTGTTGGCGCCAGCTATTGCCCTGATGATACGGCTGTAAATATTGTTGGTCCTTATGGTTATCAGGGCTACACATGGTACAATAATAATTTCAATCAGGTGCTGGGCAAAGAACAAACGCTTATTGTATCACCTCCGCCGGCTAATGGAACTACTATTGCTTTAGAGATCGTGCCTTACAGTGGTTATGGTTGCCTGGATACCTTATATGCGAAACTTCTTGACACCTTACATGTTCGTGCTGTTGCCGGTCCTGATAAGCTTTCCTGCAATAATGAGTCGGTGCAAATTGGTGCCCCGCCCAAAGCGGGCTTTGTTTATAGCTGGATACCGGCAATAGGATTAACGAAGCCGGATATTTCAAATCCATTAGCGAAGCCGGATCAGACTACTAATTATATACTCACCTCGCATAGTCTTGGCGGAGGATGTCTTACAACAGATACGGTTTTAGTAACGGCATCGAGTGTCAGCAATCAAATGCAACTCGAGGGAAAGGACACTTTCTGTACAGGCTTTGGTGACAGCGCTGTGTTGCATGTTGATCCTTCTGACAGCATTCAGTGGTACAGGGACGATATTCAGATAAGGGGAGCCATTCAAGACAGACTAAAGATTACGCAATCAGGTTCCTATTATGCCATCATTGTAAGTGCGGAGGGTTGTGTTATCAACACAGAAAAACAACCTGTTTTTATTGACAGGGCAAGGCCCGGAATTGCTTACCCAACAGAATATGCGGTTTCCAATTTGCCTTACCGGCTTACAGCCCGAACTTTTGGCTCGGATGTGCTATGGAATCCTCCTGCCAATTTAGATGATCCCACCAAGGTCTCGCCTTTGTTCAAGGGAACAACCGAAAGCTTATACACTATACAAATTAAAACAAACACCGGCTGCGTCACTGTAGATTCGCAACTCGTAAAGATCATTAAGGCTGCGGATGTTTATGTGCCTTCTGCCTTCACTCCCAACAGTGACGGATTAAACGATGTTTTAAGACCTACCTTAATGGGTATGAAAGACCTCCAGTTTTTCAGAGTGTATAACCGTTGGGGACAATTGCTATTTGAAACCAGTACAAAATATTCCGGCTGGGACGGCAAGGTAAACGGTAGCCAGCAACCCTCAGATGTAGTGGTATGGGTGGTTCAGGCTTTAGGTGTTGACGGACAAACTTATATCAGAAAAGGAACTACCCTTTTGATACGGTGATACCGTTATTGAGAAGCTGTAAAGATTCTACCGAAGATTTTCTTCCATACGTGGTAGCCAGATCAATTTCTTTCAATGTAAACAGGAAGGTACTTCCTTCACCCGGAGTAGATTCCACCCATATTCTTCCTTTATGCAGTTCAGCTATTTTTCTGCAAT
>JAICTW010000750.1 GCA_025936195.1 Flavisolibacter sp. | reverse complement strand
TGAAAGTGCATCACTCTTTGAAGGACAAAGGTTTTCAGTCCAAAATGATTTTACAAGTGCATGATGAGTTGGTGTTTGATGCTGCTGTTGAGGAGGTGGAAGATCTAAAGCTCCTCGTTATAGAATGTATGCAATCTGCAATGAGTTTACCCAACGGCGTCCCTGTTATTGCTGAAGTGGGATCAGGTGAAAACTGGTTGGAGGCGCATTGAATTTTTTCGCAGGGTTTTTGAACAAAGTATAGAATGGAACAAATTCAACCGACGATTTATTATTGTTACGATGCTTACTGCGGCTGGTGTTACGGGTTCAGTCCCATCATTTCGCAGATAGCAAAGGAATACGAAGACAGGCTTGTGTTTGATGTTTTATCCGGTGGAATGATCCTTCCTGAAGAGCCCACGCATTTTGCTCCAATGGCTCGCTACATTCAAACAGCATACAAAAGAGTGGAAGAAATTACAGGGATCAAATTCGGACAGGATTTTTTATGGCATGTTTTTCATCCGGAGGAAACGGATTGGTACCCCGATTCTACAAAGTCAGCTATTGCAATCTGCATCTTCAAAGAATATTATCCTGATAAAGCGGTTTTCTTTGCAAAGGATCTTCAGTTTGCGTTGAACTATGAAGGGCGAGATCTCACAGATGATGAAGCCTATCGTCATTTACTTCACAAATGGAATATTCCCGAAGAAGATTTTTATGCCAAGCTGAAAAGCGAGGAGTACAAAGAAAAAGCGTATTACGAATTTGCTTTGGTGAAACAATTACAGGTAACAGGGTTTCCCGCTGTACTAATGCAAGTGACTGATTCTAAATTTTATTTGCTGGCAAGCGGATTCACTGATTATGAAACATTAAAAGCAAGGGTTGATAAAGTTCTAGCCGAGTGACAAGAAATAAAATGATGAGAGCAGCAGCTCTTGTTGGTTGCGTTTACCAGGCTAATTTAATTATTAAAACCGCATACCGCCTCTGTCAAAACCACCTCTGTTGAAATTAGAATTAGCAGGTTTTGCCGCTCCTTTCCCGAAGGTTCTTAAATTATACGTAAACGTCAGCATAGCAAAGCGGCGCAATACTACATTCTGTACATCCTGGATGCCAATGCCAGGTTCTACATTCCGTACAATGCTTTGATTTTGTCCAAGCACATCATACACACTCAGCTTCAATTCGCCCTTTTGATTTTTTAAGAATTTCTTTCCTACACCCATATTCCACAAAAAATAATTTTGATTGAAACCCTGCGACAAACCCGATGTTAGTTGATTCGTCAGATCGGTTTGATAAAACCAACCTTTTTTGGATAATAAATTTAATTGTGTACTTGCGGTGTGTGAAAAATAGTGCGTGTTCGAAGACGTTAGTACATCATTCCTTACCACATTAAAGTTGGCTGAATAAGAAATAGTAAAGTCAACATACTGACTGATATTGCTTGCTATAACAACACCTGAAGTGTATGTTACGGACTTTGTCATGTTTTCAATTCTGTTATTAATGCCCGGCAGTTTGCTATAGCTTACGCCGCCATTAAAATTGAGTTGTGATTTGATCGGTTTAATTGGAATGGCAAAAGTGAGAAAGGAACGAAGACTGAGATAACCATCTAAATTTACGGGCTGTGTCAATTGTTGTCCTCTGAATAAAGTATCACCATGCGTAATTATAGAGTCTGCAAATTTCGGAATATAGGTTGCATTGGTTATATAGTTCTTTGCATTTTGCAGAAAAATATTGGCAACAAATAAGGTTCCCTTACCGGTATTGGTAAACGTGTATCGTGTGCTTAGCAAATTAGTTGTTTGCTGCGCGAGGTCAGGATTTCCTAAAACCACAAAAGGCGCATTGGAAATCTTATCCACTACATCCTGCAATTG
>JAICTW010000643.1 GCA_025936195.1 Flavisolibacter sp. | reverse complement strand
TAGCCGTTATATTAATCTTGGTGAATGGATGAACTTTTTTACCTATGCCGTTTTTGATGGTGAACAGCTAGAGTTAAAATCATTCACAGGAAAAGAAGGCAAAATTTACAGGAACTGGTGAGAGCTTTTTCAATTATATTATTTTTTTCGCTATTTACAGTCAGTTTATTTGCACAAAAGCAAGCGGCTGATTCATTTGTTCTATTGAAAACCTACTCAGGCGATATTGCTGATGTAGCAATGGACAACCTGGATAATCTTTACATCATTTCTTCAACAGGGCAGATCAAAAAATTAAACGCTGCCGGCGATTCTGTTGCAGTTTACAACCAAACAAAAAATTACGGCAAGCTTTATACTGTTGATGTTTCCAATCCGTTGAAGCTCCTTTTGTTTTATAAGGATTTTTCTACGGTTGTTATTCTCGATCGCTTTCTGGCCAGCCAGTCGGTACTTGATCTGAAACGATTTTCCATATTGGATCCGTCGGCAATTGGCAATTCGTACGATAACAATATTTGGGTGTATGATAATTACGACAACAAGCTGAAGAAAATTGACCAGCAGGGAAATAAACTTTTGGAAACCGCCGATTTCAGAACTGTGTTCGGCCAATCCTTTTCACCGCAAAAAATCATTAACGATAATGGATTGGTTTATCTAGCCGATACCTTAAACGGAATTTTTGTTTTTGATAATTATGGATCGTTCAAAAGAAAGATCCCCTTGAAAAACTGGCAAAGTGTTGCTATTGCCAACAACAATATTGTTACAACTCATAACGAATGGATCACCATCTTTAATCCTTCCACGCAAATGCAAACCCAAAAAAAACTTACCTTTTTTCAACCATACATTCATTCGTTTATTACTTCTTCCAAACTGATCAATTTTTCAAACAACAGCATACATGTTTACCAGTATCACTTTTGATATTGGACTAATCAATAATTTTATTACAAAGTTGATGAATGAATAATTTTTTAGATCAGGTGTTTTTTGGCAATCCGGTTCGTGATTATCTATGGGTGATTGGTGTGATTTTATTTGTTCTGCTACTGAACAGAATCATTTCAAAATACCTTGCTATTCTTCTTTCAAAGGTTTTTAAACGAACATGGAAAACATTTGACCAGCAAAAATTTGTTCAATTGATCATTCATCCACTCGGAATTTTCCTGGTAATCACTGTTTCCATTGTTGCACTTTACCGGTTAAGATTTCCCGAGCAATATAACATCACCCTCTATAAATATTCGCTCAGAATTATTTTACTTTCTATTGCCATTACTATTCAAATTATTGCGTTGACATGGTTGGTGCTGCGCCTTATTGATTTTATTGCTACTGTTTTAGAAGCAAGAGCTTTGAAAACAAATGACCAGGCGGATAACCAACTCATTGTTTTTTTCCGCGATTTTTTGAAAGTGATCATCGGCATTATTGGTGGCTTGCTTGTCCTGCATTTTGCTTTTGAATACAATGTGAGCAGTTTGCTTACGGGGCTAAGTATTGTTGGTGCGGCCATTGCTTTGGCATTGAGAGAAAGCCTCGAAAACCTGATTGCCTCCTTTGTTATTTTTTTTGACAAGCCCTTTACCACCGGCGATTTTGTAAAGGTTCAAAACATATCCGGTAATGTAGAGAAGATCGGGTTGCGAAGTACCAGAGTGCGAACAGCCGACAAATCTTATGTAACAGTTCCTAACAAGCAAATGGTGGATAGTATTCTGGACAATGTTTCACTTCGTTCTCAAATAAGAGGAGAAATAAACTTGTTTGTTAACCAGCAAACACCACATGAGAAAATGAAGCAACTGCTTGAAGAAGCAAAAAAATATTTGTCGGGAGTAAAAGAAGTTCAAACTTACAATGTGTTTTTCAACGATATCAAAGGACAGGCCTTTGTTGTTTTAATAGAATTCTTTACTCCCAACATCAATGGTAATTTGTTCAACTCCATCAAAGACCAGCTCAATCTTTTTATTCTGGAAACAATGGAAAGACTTGAGATAAAGATCACTCCACCGTGATGCCATCATATAATTGAAGAGCTCTCTGAACCACTACAGGCACAATAAGAAACATAGAAGAGAACATAGACGTCCTCCTATGTGTTTTCTTATGTGCTCTATGTTCTATGTGGTTCAAAGAAAAACGGTGCTTTGAAGAATAGTTGAAAACAATGATGAATGTTAAACAAGCAAGGGCTGTGCGCCGATGGCCTTCCTCAGTTGGGGGAAGGTCGGGATGGGGGCCGTTGTTCTCAGTAGTGAGCGTCAAATATGCTGAATAGAAGTCTAAAGCGTATAAGAGTGTGACACAACAGAAGATCAACAGTAGCAATGCAAATTGGTACAAAATAAAAATCCTGCTTCGCAGCAGGACTCCATTTTATCAGTGAACCTTCTTTTATTTTTTACCGGAAAGTATTTCTGCCAAATCTTTATCGAATAAACCCGTATGTCCATACTCCACTACTCTGCCGGCTTCTTTCCCATTCTTCATTACTATGATGGTTGGAACATTAGTAATGCCAAATGCTTCCGATAAATGCTGAAT
>JAICTW010000650.1 GCA_025936195.1 Flavisolibacter sp. | reverse complement strand
GTATTTGAGCTAAACTGTTTACCGGTTTCATTTACAAGCTTCATCTTCAAAAAAAGACGCTCCGGCAAGCCTTAAGGAACTACGCAGGATGAATCCTGTCTCATTCGCCAGTGGCTGTGCCTCACCTTCTAAAAAAATCAGAAACGTCTTAAGACAAGTTTGCTCCATCAATTGCACTCATTTACTCCCGCAGACATAAATAAAAACAGAGAACTCGTAAGCTGACAACTATAGTGTCCTCACAAGCCGATTTATTGTATTTGCAGGAGGTTGAAGAAACACAGCATCAGAGAAGACGGACCCATAAAAATCCTTTCAAAATCCTCCTGATCTGCGGCTATCTTTGCGGCTCCATTTTTTCATTTTAAATTTTTCATTTTCATGTTTCGTTCTCATACCTGTGGAGAGTTAAGGTTACATAATGTTGGCAAGGAAGTAACGCTGGCCGGTTGGGTGCAAACCATTCGTAAATACGGCGCCATTACTTTTGTTGATCTGCGTGACCGTTACGGTATCACGCAATTATTGTTTGCAGAAGAATTAAATCAGCAATTGGATGAAAATCCTTTAGGACGTGAATTTGTTTTGCAGGTGACGGGGAAGGTTACGGAACGCTCCAATAAAAATCCTAATCTTCCAACCGGCGATATTGAAATAACGGTTCAATCATTTAAGATACTGAACAAATCGGCCGTTCCTCCATTTACCATTCAGGATGATACCGATGGCGGTGATGATCTGCGGATGAAATACCGCTATCTGGACTTAAGAAGGAATGCTGTAAAGAAAAATCTGGAATTGCGTTATGCAGTGAACAGAGCAACCAGAGAATATTTGCATGGTCAGGGTTTCCTGGATATTGAAACACCTTTCTTAATTAAATCCACTCCGGAAGGTGCAAGAGATTTTGTAGTGCCGTCAAGAATGAATCCGGGAGAGTTTTATGCGCTTCCGCAATCGCCCCAAACCTTTAAGCAATTATTGATGGTGAGTGGTTATGACCGCTACTATCAAATTGTAAAATGTTTTCGTGATGAGGATTTGCGTGCCGATCGTCAGCCTGAGTTTACGCAAATAGATTGCGAGATGGCTTTTGTGGAGCAGGAAGATATTCTGAACATGTTTGAAGGTTTGATCAAATATATTTTCAAACAAGTTAAGCATATTGATTACAACCAACCGGTGGAGCGAATGACCTGGGAAGATGCGATGTGGAATTATGGAAATGACAAGCCGGACATCCGCTTTGGAATGAAATTGGCTAATTTGAAATTTCCTGCACATACCTTTCCTTCAAAAGAAAACTATAGCAAATTAATCAGCGGAGCTGATTTCAAAGTTTTTGATGAAGCGGAAACGGTCGTTGCTATTGCTGTTCCCGGTTGTGCTGATTATTCAAGAAAACAAACCGATGAATTGACGGAGTGGGTAAAGCGTCCGCAAATTGGAATGAAAGGTTTGGTGTTCATCAAATACAATGCAGACGGCACACTGAAAAGCAGCGTTGATAAATTTTACAGTGAAGAACGATTGAAAGCCATTGCTGATTTTGCCAACGCAAAACCCGGCGATCTTATTTTGATTTTAGCCGGTGCGGAAGAAAGAACAAGAAAAGCTATTTCCGAATTGCGTTTGGAAATGGGCAAACGTTTAGGCTATCGCAAAGAAGACGAATTCAAACTGCTTTGGGTTTTGGATTTTCCTTTGTTTGAATACGATGAGGAAAGCAACCGCTGGGTAGCACGCCATCATCCGTTCACATCGCCTAAGCCTTCGCAAATTGGTGAAATGATCGGCAATGATCCGGTAATTAAAAATGCCGCTGACTATTTAAAACATCCTTATGCCAACATCAAAGCCAATGCCTACGACATGGTGCTGAACGGAAATGAAATTGGCGGTGGTTCCATCCGAATTTATCAAAGAGAATTGCAGGAAAAAATGTTTGCTGCACTGGGCATGAGCCAGGAAGAAGCACAACATAAGTTTGGATTTTTATTGGGTGCTTTTGAATACGGAGCACCACCACATGGTGGAATTGCTTTTGGATTTGACAGGCTTTGCGCCATTCTAGGTGGTAGTGAAAGCATCCGTGATTTTATTGCTTTTCCAAAAAACAACAGCGGAAGAGATGTAATGCTGGATGCTCCTTCAACGATTGACGAAAAGCAATTGGAGGAGTTGCATATTAGATTAGACCTGAAATAGCTTTTTGTAATTTCATAGAAATAGTTTTTATGGATACGTCAGCGCTAAAAAATAAAATACATGCACTTGTGGATAGCAGCGATGAGGAGATGCTGCAAGCGGTATATCAACTATTGAATGAGTCAGAGTACACCGAAAGCTTTAAAAACATCCTGGATGAAGAGCAGGCGGATTATTATAAAAATAAGGAAGTAATAACCAAGGAAGCCATGGATAATCTTGTCAGAGAGCTTTTGAAGAAGTAGCATGACGAGGAAGAACAGAAGATTGTAATCACAAGCATGTTTCGTCAAAAATCCACAAAAGAAGTTT
>JAICTW010000191.1 GCA_025936195.1 Flavisolibacter sp. | reverse complement strand
TTGCATCTGATAAAATAACTGTTGACGGAAATCCGGTAGGTTTTATGTACAGAGAAGCGTCCTGCTTTGAAAAAGACAGCGGATGGCGTTTTTTAGCAGGCACAGAAGACGAGGACTATATGAGCAATCCGGATAACTCAGCTATTTACGATGTAAATACAATTGCCAATTATGACAGCGCCATCATTCCTTATTTGCATTTGCCCGCAGGTATTGAACTGCAAAGAATGGATGATAGCGATGTCTTTGAAATTATTCCGGGATAATTTATTCCAAATATTTTTCTTCCAAAATCTTCTTATGATGTACAGCATGCCCCAGAAGAATGTAAGCGATGCCTTTTACATAAGTGGATTTGCCACTGGCAATTCCTGACTGGTCCAATTGCTCTTCATCAAAGGAAAGAAACAACTGTGCTGAAGATTCCTGTAAAGCTTTTAGTTCTTTTATCAAATTTTTTTTGCTTCTTTCATCTGCTTTTGAATTGGCCGCAAAAAGATTTTCATCAAAGCTGGGCAGCGGTGTTTGATCTTTTCTTGCAAAGCACAACGCTCTGTAGGCAAAAACTCTTTCCGCATCAATAATATGCTGCAATACTTCTTTAATGGACCATTTGCCTTCTGCATAGCGGTAATTCCATCTTTTCTTTGGAATGTCTTTCAAAAAGGAGAGAAGTTCCTTTTGGTATTTTTCGAAAGCAGTTGACAGATCATCATCAATTACAAGATTGATATACCTGTGATAATATTCGGGAACTCTTGAAAGATCAACATTTGCCATAGCTGTAGTTTTGAAGTATGAAAATAAAAAATCCCGGCTATAAGCCGGGATCTAAATTTATAAGTGGATGTGCATTTATGCTCTTTTTGCTTTCTTCACCTTCATTTTTGTTTTCACAGGTTTTGCCTTTTGCGAAGTCATTTGATCGGCAAGTTTGGCTGCTTCATAAGCATTCACCAAACCACCGGTTACGCTCAGGTCAGACAAACTTACCTGCTCGTCTGTGCCGGGTTTTGTTGCTTTAATATCGGGAGCCACTGCGCTTTTTTCCAATACAGTTTTCAATTGCTGCGTTGTTAATGTGGGGTAATATTCCAACAAAAATGCAGCAACACCTGCAGTTACCGGAGAAGCCATACTGGTTCCGGAAGCATTGCCATAAGTGTTACCACCTGGAATAGATGAATAAATATTTACGCCGGGAGCAAATACATCAACTTCTTTCTTTCCATAATTTGAGAAAGAAGCTACTAATCCGCCATTACCAGGATCGCCACTGGCGCCAATGGTCAGGAAGTTTGTTGGCCTTGTGCCATCTAAAAGTTTTGGAGTAGGGAAATTGTAATCAGAGTCCAAATCTTTTGCATCATTACCTGCTGCATGTACCAGCAGTACGCCTTTGCTTTCTGCATACTTCACAGCGTCGTCCACCCACTGCTTTTGTGGTGAATAGCTTTTGCCAAAACTCATGTTAACGACCTTGGCACCATTGTCCACAGCATAGCGTATGGCGAGTGCAATGTCTTTATCATGCTCATCGCCATCGGGCACGGCACGTATCATCATAATGCGAACATTATCGGCAATGCCGTCAATTCCTTTTCCATTATTGCGAGCCGCACCAATGATGCCGGCTACGTGTGTTCCGTGGAAGGGCGTTCCTGCCATGATATCATTGTTGCCATAAAATTTATCATTGATGTCGTTCTCGTTATCTTTTACAATATCACCACGATAATTTGGCGGAGGCGTGTTCACGGTTTCGGCTTTGCGCAGATCGCCTTCCAATTCTTCCAGCAACATTGTGTTGGTAATATCGAAGTTGTTATTGTTAGCAGCGCAAATGCTCAGGATGATATTTTTTGTAGCTGTCGCTTCGGGAGAAGTTGGTGTGTAGGATTGCAGGTCCTTGCCACTGTATTCATCTTTCTGCAGATCTTTTTTGATTACAGAATCGCCTGCCTTTAGTTTTCCATACACAAATTTTACCTGTTGCATTTGAGTAGGATCAACATTGTCAACCACGTCAGCCTTAGCTCTTTTCCAGGTTTGATACAATTCCTGATCGGCTTTGCTTAGGGTAGAAGGATCACTGAGATTTTCGAATTTGTCTTTGTAAGCATGATATACTCTGGCAGCTTCATAAGAATCTTCTTTTACATTTCTGCCGTCACGGCCACCAATAAAATTCCAACCATGAACATCATCAACATAACCATTTCCATCATCATCAATTCCGTTGCCGGGAATTTCTTTTGGATTGGTCCATAGAACTGATTTCAGGTCTTCATGTGTTGTATCAATTCCGGAATCAATAATGGCCACAACAACAGGCTGGCTCTTTTTTCCCTTTACAAAATCATAGGCTTTATCGAGACTGATACCATAAAAGCCTGATGTTTTTTGATCTTTTAAATGCCACCCGTGGGGAACTGTTTTTACGGAACTGGTTTGTGCAAAAGACGCGATGCTAATGCCCGCAACAGCAAACAAGGCAAGTACGGATCGTTTTAATTTGTTCAGCATGTAAATAATCGTTTTAAAATTTGAGTAGCTGTAAAAATACAAAAAGCATTTTTACAGGATTGTGAAGAAAAGGACAAGTGGTTGTTAAAACAAGGCCGGATAAGGTCGTCTGGTATAACCCATTTTTCATTTTCAGCGAAGCATTAAAATTCAAAGGCTCAACTGAATTGTTGAGCCTTTGAACGAGTGCATTTATTTATTTAGAAGATGATCAATTCAACACGCCGGTCTTCAGGATTTTCCTTTTTATCACCGTCCTTACTTATGTGCCTGCTTGAGCCAAAGCCCTGAGCAATAAGTCGGCTCGCTTCTATGCCTTTTGAAATGAAATACTCTTTCACACTCTCCGCCCGTTTTTGAGACAAGACCTGGTTCAATTTACTGTCCGGCCCCGAAGTGTGTCCTTCAATTCTCATATTAAGCGTTGGATTATTCTTCAGAATTTCTGCTACTTCATCCAGCACTTCATGAGAAGATGAAGACAGTCGGGTTTTTCCTATTTCAAACTCAATCCGCTTAGCCGCATAGGCAATCTTTTGTTTTTGTTCTTCCGTTACTTCCGTTTGTTTCGGTTCTTCCTTTACTTCCGGACAACCGTGATTCTCTTTAGTTCCGGCAACAGCAGGGCATTGGTCTTCTTCATCATTCACACCGTCTCCATCGGTATCAGGTATAGGACAGCCATTGTATTTTTTAACTCCCGGAACATCAGGGCATTTATCTTCAATATCCAAAACGCCGTCGCCGTCTTTATCAAACAAAGGACAACCTTTATTTGTTGCAGGTCCAGCCTGGTCGGGACAGGCATCTTCTTCATCTATAATACCATCATTATCCTTGTCGGTAACCGGGCATCCGTTCTTCGCCAGTGTTCCGGGCTGATCCGGACATTTATCATCTTTGTCTGCAATGCCGTCTCCGTCTTTATCAGGACAACCTTTGGTTAAAGCAGTGCCGGGTATTGTAGGACATTCATCCACATCATCAGGAACTCCGTCTTTATCTCTGTCGGCCACTTCAATTTTTGCTTTCGGATTTCCAAGGAAAACTCCCAGGTGAAGACCGATAGTGCGATGGCGGAAGGATTGATCTTCGCTTCTGAAAAAATCAGTAAGCCCGTTGGAATAATCAAGTGTTATGAAGGCTCTTCCAAATTCAAAACCGGTTAATGCATTGGCCGAAAAATGGACCACGCTGTATTTGTTAGCAGCCGTGCCTACAGGAAGATCGTTGTTAATCGTTTCTTTGAATTCGTAGTGAACAGCAGAATCCGCCTGGACCTTGTATGCTTTGATGGTGTTGAGTTTTGTTGAACCGTTGTAAAACAAAGAAGCCTGAATGCCTCCACCCAAAAGGAATTTTGTTTTTCCCTTTAGCGGCAGCTTGAACAATAAATTGGCAGGAACATCTATGTAATTTATTTTTAGATTGCTGGTGGCCTCGAAGTATTGCTTTTCATCAACCAAATCTACTTTGGTAGTATCAAATTTCTGAATGGCCTGGGCGCCTCTTGCCGAATACAAAGCACCTGTACGAAAAAACAAGGATTGCTTTTTATTTAGAGAAACATTCCCGATAAAACCGAAACTAATTCCGGTATGGCTGCCGGCAGTTTTTGAAGAACTATCAGGAAGCAAAGTAAAAGGAGAAGTTACAGAATTCACCTGGGGACCGCCAACCAATGCCGCTGAAAATTGTGCTTTTGAAAGAAGGCACAAGGGCAGGAAAGCCAGAGTTACAACTAATTTTCTCATAGGATGATGCGTTCGGAGGCCAAGATAAAATGAATTGCTTACAAATCAAACTTGATGCCTTGCGCCAAAGGCAGACTGGTGCTGTAATTGATGGTATTGGTTTGCCGGCGCATATAAATTCTCCAGGCATCACTTCCGCTTTCTCTTCCACCACCGGTTTCTTTTTCGCCGCCAAAAGCGCCGCCAATCTCTGCACCAGATGTTCCGATGTTCACATTAGCTATTCCGCAATCACTGCCTGCAGTGGAAAGAAATTGTTCCGCTTCGCGAAGATTCAACGTCATTACTGCTGAAGACAAACCTTGCGGAACTCCGTTTTGAATAGCAATAGCTTCATCAAAATTTTTGTATTTGAGTAAATACAGGATAGGAGCAAAGGTTTCATGCTGCACTATTTGATAGTGAGGCTGCACTTCGGCAATGCAGGGTTTTACATAACAACCGCTTTCAAAACCTTTTCCTTCCAATATGCCACCTTCTACAATAAAGTTCCCACCTTCCTGTTTGCATTTTTCAATTGAGTTCAAATACATCTGCACGGCATCTTTATCAATCAATGGACCCACATGATTTTTTTCATCCAAAGGATTTCCAATTTTTAATTGTTTGTAGGCATTCACCAATTTATTTTTGAATTGATCATATACTTCTTCCTGAATGATCAATCTTCTTGTGGTCGTGCAACGTTGTCCTGCAGTGCCCACAGCACCAAACAAACAACCTACTAATGCCATTTCAAGGTCAGCATCTTTTGAAATGATGATGGCATTGTTACCACCTAATTCCAATAATGATCTTCCCAATCTTGCACCAACAGCAGCGCCAACTGCTTTGCCCATTCTTGTAGAACCGGTTGCCGACACCAATGGAATTCTTGTATCGTTTGAAATGCGTTCGCCCAAATCTCTTTCACCAACCACCAAATTGCAAACACCTTCAGGAACATTATTTTGTTTGAACACTTTTGCAATGATGTTTTGACAAGCTACGGCGCACAGTGGTGTTTTCTCTGAAGGTTTCCATACGATCACATCGCCGCAAACCCATGCCAGCATAGCATTCCAGCTCCATACAGCAACAGGAAAATTGAAGGCAGAGATTATGGCAACAATTCCCAATGAATGCCATTGCTCGTACATGCGGTGGCCGGGACGTTCACTGTGCATGGTCATTCCGTGCAATTGTCGTGACAAGCCCAAAGCAAAATCACAGATGTCAATCATCTCCTGTACTTCGCCATAACCTTCCTGCAAACTCTTTCCCATTTCATACGAAACAAGTTTGCCAAGCACTTCTTTGTTCTTTCTTAGTTCTTCACCTATTTGTCTCACCACATCACCGCGTTTTGGTGAGGGCCACATACGCCATTCTAAAAATGCTTTTTGCGCAGTGGTGATAATCTGCTCGTAGGCTTCATTTGTACAACCACTTACTTCAGCAATTTTTTTTCCGTCAACTGGAGAGAAGGAAGTGATTGTTTTTCCATTTCCTTCGGCCCACTCACTGCCGGTAGAAGCACCGCTGTTTTTGGCAGCAATTCCCAGTTGTTGTAATACGTCTTGCATGAACATTATTTTGACAAAGATATTTTAACTCCGCCCATTAGCCAGCGACCGGGCATTTGCGAACCCAACAGATCGGCATAGTTCTTATCAAAAACATTATCGGCTTCAACAAATGCACTTAGTATTTTTTTTACAATGAAAGCTTCGAGCTTTGCATTCAAGACAAAATAATCGGAGGTGATTTTAGCAATA
>JAICTW010000764.1 GCA_025936195.1 Flavisolibacter sp. | reverse complement strand
TCATCAACAGGATAAGGTAATTTAAATGCTCGGAAATTCATCGAATTAAAGTTTTTTACTGATGCAAAATAAAGAATTTCAAACAATGTGTAGTAATCACACGATGTTATAACGTATTATTTAGATGAAGACCTCTTTTTTAAGGTTTTCGTTTTGACTGCTTTTTTGCGTTTATAAGTTCCGTCAAAGGAACAATCCAATCCTCTTCGCGAACCGCAGCCGCCTTCTTCTTTTACCGTAACGGAATTGCTACTGAATTGAAAGTTTACAGAACAGGGATCGCCACCCTGCCTGTATGCTGCCGTGGTGGATGAAGTAAGCAGTATGGTTCCTTTTATTTCGCCGGAGCAATCGCCGTCTTCAATGTGCATAAAAACCATGTACTCCTTTGAACTTCTACCATCGCGTATGGAAACAATATTTTTTTTGTCCTTATTGTAGTCGCCTGAAAATTTATTTTTTCGTGGAAGTGTATCAATCGGATTAATGATCTCCTGGTGAGGATTCAAAGGATTAGTTAACACCAGTGAGAACTGTTTGGCTTCGGGAATATATTGGTAAACATTTCTTCCTTCAGCAACATCGCCGTTTTTCTTTTTTTGCGATACCGATTTTGTGATCGCATTCGATTTGTCAATGCTGCTTTGCTGTGTAGTGGAACCGTCATTATCGGGAACCAGAAAAGGAAAGGCCGCTTGCAGTTGATCGTTAGTGAACGGAAGCAATAAGGCCGCTCTTTTGCTTCCGCTGATTGCTTTTACAACATAATAATTAGTGTTTTTTGAAGCTTTCAGTTGAGCCAGGGCAATGTATTTTACCCTGCTGTTTTTACCGAACAATTTTGTTTTGATGCTGTCGGGAATCAGAGCTGCAAATTTGGAAGAACGGATGACCGTAGTGTCTTTGTTACCCAAAAGATCGGCATCGGTGATTTCATAGGAAGATTGTACCGGTGGAAACAGCGCTGAGAACTTTTTGTACGAAAAGCCATTCTCTTCCAGTTCATCGTTTGTATGATTGTTACAGCCGACCAAAAAAACAAATCCGATCAAAACAAAGCCTATTCTGTTCATAGCGGGCATTTGTACAAAGTAAAGAAAAACTGTCCACTCCTTCTTTACTGCCTGAAATGGAAGCGTTTTGTTCTGTCTTCATCCATTTTATTTAGTATTCTGCTGAACAAATCCTTCTCTTCGTAAAATGATCCGCTTCTTCGAAACATAGAGGAAAGAAACGAAAAGCATATTCACAAAAAATTTTTAGATTTGTCTAAATTTTTAATTAGGCTGCATGAATTTTACGATCAGTGAAGAGAACTATCTGAAAGCCATTTACCATTTACAGGAAAAAGAGGGCACGGTAACAACGAATGCTCTGGCGGAAAAACTTCAGGCAAAACCGGCTTCCATCACAGACATGATGAAGAAGCTCAATGCAAAAAAGTTATTGCATTACAAGCCTTACTACGGATTTTCATTGAGTGCCGAAGGAAAAAAGATCGCCTTGTTCATCGTCCGACGTCACCGGCTTTGGGAATATTTTCTCTCTGAAAAATTAAAATTCGGCTGGAATGAAGTGCATTTGCTTGCGGAAGAACTGGAACATGTAAGCAGCAAACAATTAATTGACCGACTTGATAAATACCTGGGCTTTCCGCAGTTCGATCCGCATGGCGATCCTATTCCGGATAATAATGGCAGGATCAAAAAACTGAACAAGGTCTCACTTTTTGAATTGCCTTTCAACCAACACGCAGAAGTGCGGCAGGTAACCAACCAGTCAAAAGAAATGCT
>JAICTW010000395.1 GCA_025936195.1 Flavisolibacter sp. | reverse complement strand
ATGTAGTGGTAATTGGTTATGGCACTCAAAAAAGGAAAAATGTAACAGGTGCGGTTTCATCTTTTGATGCAAGAAGAGTAGATGAACAGCCCGTGCAGCGTGTTGACCAGGCATTAGTTGGGCAATTGGCAGGTGTCACCGTCAGACAAACAACAGGAATTCCGGGTAAAGGTTTTAGTGTTCAGGTCCGTGGTACTGCATCCATCAGTGGTGGCAACGAACCATTGTATGTGATTGATGGATTTCCATTGGCCACTAATTCAAGTAATGTGACGAATGGAAATTTCAGCACAGGCAATCCTTTAGATAATATTAATCCAAATGATTTTGTAAGCATCGAAGTTTTAAAAGATGCAGCAGCGGCCGCTATTTATGGATCAAGAGCAGCAAACGGGGTTGTTATCATTACAACTAAACATGGGCAAACAGGTAAGCCTCGCATCAATGTAAACGTTTACACAGGCTACAATGAAGCATCTAAGAAATTGCAAATGATGAATGGTGACCAATGGATTGCAAATGCCGTTGAAGTCATCAATGCACAATATTTAGCAAAATATGGTTCTGCGGGAGCGAGTATAAGTGATGACAGCGCTACAAGAGCCAAAAAGAATGGTGGTGTTTTTGATCCCAACTATATTCCGGATTCACGTTGGTTTCTGCCGGGGCATCCGGGATTGGAATATGTTAATTGGCAGGATGTAATTGAAAGGAAAGGGCAAATTCAGAACTACGATGTTTCTGCAAGTGGCGGTACCGATGTTGTAAAATATTTTTTGTCCGCTAACTATGGAAACCATGATGGATTTGTAATTGGTGTTGGCTATAAAAGCTATTCTTTAAGAGGAAATGTTGAAGTCAATCTTTCCAACAAATTAAGGTTCGGGATCAACATTGCTCCAACTTATTCTGTAACCCAGGACCCGGGGATAGAAGGTAAGGACAATATTTTTCATCAGGCGTTAAGTATGTCGCCGGTGCAGATAGATACAATGGGTTTGTTGCCTAACATTGGAAAGAACGGTCAATATATTTACAGCAATTCAACGAATGCTTCTTTGGGAAAGTTAATGTACAACAAAGGCACAACTAAACGATATAGAACATTAGGAACTCTTTTCGGAGAATATCAAATCTTTAAAGGACTAACTTTTAGAACATCGTTGAACTTAGACAACACCGACAACATTGCCACTACTTATGTTCCCTACATAACAGTAGGCAATCTTGGTCAACGGACTTTCACGGGATCAAATAATTTGCTGGCAAATACTTCCGGTACATACAACAGTTACCGGCGACAAACATTTGTCAACGAAAATACTTTCACGTACAACACGGTTATCAACTCGGTTCATAACTTAACCATTTTAGCAGGACATGCGTACAACAGCGACCGTTTTGATGCATCATCACTTCGATCGAACGGAGGATATACCAGCGCAGCCATAGAAACTTTGAATGCAGCAGCAGGTGTTACCGGCAATACGACTTCAAGCAAAAATGTTTTCATTTCTTACTTTGGTCGTGTACAATACTCTTACAAGGACAAATATCTTTTGTTAGCAAGTGTCCGCAGAGATGGTTCATCACGATTTGGGAGGAACAATCAATTCGCAACGTTCCCTGCAGCATCAATAGATGGGTAATAAGTCAGGAAGATTTTATGAGGAACATTACTCCTGTTAGTCTTTTGAAATTAAGATTGAGTTATGGTGAAAACGGAAACAATAACTTAAGTGATTATGCTTCTGTTGCAACTATTGGTTCTTATGGTTATGTTTTTGGCTCAACACCTGGGGCTGCAATTGGACAAGCTCCAAATGTATTGTCGAATCCCGATTTGAAATGGGAAAAATCAAAAACTTATGACCTAGGTATTGACTTTGGTTTTTTGCGCAATCGTATTATGGCAACATTTGATTATTATAATAAGACGAGTTCTAACCTTTTGTTGAATGTGCAAGTTCCATCCGTAACAGGTTTTCAATCTTATCTTACAAACATCGGCTCTGTTAAAAATATAGGCCAGGAATTAGAAATAACCTCACGCAATTTTGTCGGCGAGTTTCAGTGGACCACTTCATTGAACGTTACGCATAACACTAACGAAATTGTAGCTCTCGGCCCAGGTCAAACTCAAATCATCATTCCAAACGGGTTTACAGTATCTGATGCGATTTTAAGAGTAGGTTCACCAATTAACAGTATTTATGTTTTGAAAGTGATCGGATTTTTATCTGCCGATGATTTGGCAAAAGGCGTAGCCACGTATGGCCCAAATGAACAGGTTGGTGATTTTAAATTTCAGGATACAAATGGAGATGGTGTAATAACAGAAGCCGATAAGGTAATTGTTGGACATCCCAATCCTGATTACACTTACGGTATCACTAATACACTCCGATACAAAGGTTTTGACTTAAGCTTTTTGGTGCAGGGACAACATGGTGGTTCAATATACTCCCAATTGGGAAGAGCACTTACACGTCCCGGACAGGGAAGAGCAGATAATCACCCTGCATCATTTGAAAACAGGTGGAAATCACCAACCGATCAGGGTGAAGGAAGATTTGGTAAGAGTTATTCGATTTACAATAACCCGATTACTTCTGCAACGGACTGGTTGTATTCTTCTGATTATATCCGTCTTCGCACATTGACACTTGGATACAATCTTAAAAATGTAGTTAAACAAAATGTTTTTCAAAATGCAAGAGTGTACCTCACGTTGGAAAACTTTTTAGGACATGATAAATATTACAATGGATTGAACCCCGAAGCAGCTAATACAGGAGTAAGCTCAAACAGTGCCTACCCGGAAGCAGGAGATTACGGCGCCATGCCCCTCCCTAAATCATTAATTGTTGGACTAAGCATTACATTCTGATCACCCCAACTAAAAAAAATGAAAAAGATATTTTTTATTCTGTCCATAATCATTGTTCTTCTTTTTTCATCGTGCAAAAAAGATTTGAATCAATCACCTATCTCTTCTGCAACAACTGAAACCTTTTACAGGCAGCCAAGTGATTTCCTGCAAGGAGTGAACGCAGTGTATAACAGTTTGCGTGGCTATCCTGACAGGTTGTATGCTTTATCTGAAGTCCGTTCCGATAATATCTATCCAATTAATGATGTTGGCCGCGATCATGACCCTATCAATAATTTTTCACCAGGCATCGCTGCAAATGTGTATGTTGAAGAAGCATGGACCACCGACTTTAATGGCATCTTTAAAGCCAATACTATTCTTGATCAACTCAGTCGTAATTCCACATATGTTGGAAACGATGCGCTGGCAACACGATTGACTGCAGAGGCAAAATTCCTTCGTGCTTTTCTTTACTTGGATTTGATACGCTATTACGGAAAGCTTCCGATCATAGATCATCCTGTTACAGCAAAAGAAGCCAATAACATCGGAAGAAGTCCTGTTGATAGCGTTTACAAAACAATCATTATTCCTGACCTTCAATTTGCCATTGCAAACCTTCCGGCAAATTATTCAGGAGCGTTTCCAAAATATACATCGGCAGATGTTGGAAGAGCAACCAAATATGCAGCAGAAGCTTTACTTGGCGAAGTGTATATGGCACGGTCAGCACCGACTTATGGAATTGAAGGACCGGGTTTGGGAGTAGATGAATGGAGTCTTGCAGTGCCCTTATTCAATGATATTATCAACAGTGGGCAGTTTGTTTTTAATCCGAATTACGCCAGCATATTTTCCTATGCTAACCAAAATCCATCAGTAAATAAAGAAGCATTGTTTGATATTATGTATCTCGCAGGACAAAGTCCTGTGTTAGGAGCAAGTTATCCGTGGTTTTTAGTGCCCAATGCCTATTTTAATTCGCTTCCCAACAATGCT
>JAICTW010000753.1 GCA_025936195.1 Flavisolibacter sp. | reverse complement strand
TGTTCCGGTGCGGTGCGGACGGAAGGCCTGAAAAAAGAAGGATTGATAAAGGAGAAGATCTTGCATTTTTAATGCAGTGAATTTTTAGTGAGCATCCACGCTGTGTCAGTTAATCCACTCAGAAGAAAGCCTTCTCAAGATATTGTTTTTAGACTCCTCATAGAAAATAGCTTAGTGAGTTACTGAGTTAAAAACTTCTGCTTTAGAACAATAATTACGCTGACGAAAATCATAAGCCTTCTTTTGATTTTACTCTATTTTTCCTGAAAGATGTTCATGGAAAATTTTAAACATCACACGCAAAATGAAAACGGTACTGTGACCTTTTGCTTTTATAAAGTAACCAGATTAATCGGCAGACAATATCTTGTCATTGCCTCCGAGCTAAGTACAAAATTCCGTTTGTTTTACATGGAGGAAGAAGAAGGTAAATGGAAGATCATGCAACCTGAAAAATTATCCAGCTGGATCCTTCAAATGGAAGAAGAATTAAGCGATAATATTTTGCAGAATAGCGAAGAGATTCCAGTCTGAACGGAATTCATTTTGAAAACAGAGACACAATCTATTTTGATGAACTCCGATGCTTCTTATACGCATCCAACCCGCACTTCAACCAATTGGCGAATTGAGAAGCACCTGGCGTGTAGGCTTTTGTTTTTGTCAACGCAATTTCATCGGGACTGATGATGGCATATTGCGGCTGGGATACTGCATAGAAATTTTCTGCCTGAAAGGTGGCCCATTTATCTCCAACTGTTACAATTGATCTTGTGGTACTGTCTGCTGTAGTGTATTCAGTTTGTTCGTTAACCGGAAGCTTTCTTCTTTCATCCACATACAACGACACCACTATAAAATCATTCTTCATCAAATTTTTTACTTCCTCATTTGTCCAAACATTTTCTTCCATGCGGCGACAGTTGACACAAGCCCAACCCGTGAAATCTATAAGCACTGGTTTGTTTTGTTCTTTGGCCAATTGCAAGGCTTTTTCATATTCATTCTCCAAAGGCTTTACGCCATTTTGATAGTTGACCGAAGGCTTGTAAATGCTGTAATTAAATGGCGGAGGAAAACCACTGATCAAATTCAGCCTGGCCTGTTTGGTGTTCGTCAACCCGGGAATTAAATATAAAGTGATGATGGAAAAAAAAGCAATAAAGAAAATGCGAACACCGGTAAATTTCGGTTTGTTATCCGACGAAAAGCGGAAAGCTCCACACAAATAAAGAACAATGGCCAATCCAATGGCAATCCATGAAGCAATAAAAACTTCCCTGGGTAAAATATGCCATTGCTTTACCAGGTCGGCATTCGATAAAAATTTAAAAGCCATGGCCAGTTCAATAAAACCAAATACCGCTTTCAACTCATTCATCCATCCACCGGATTTGGGAAGCGATTGCAACCAATTTGGAAACAAGGCAAACAAAACAAAAGGCAGTCCCAATCCGAAACCAAATCCGGCCATGCCTGCTGTTAACTGCCATGCTCCGTTCGATCCACTGAGCGCACCAACCAATAAGGCTCCCAAAATTCCACTGGTGCAGGAAAAGGAAACAATAGCCAGTGTCAGGGCCATGAAAAATATTCCAAAGAAATTTCCCAACCCTGCTCTGGAATCCGCTTTGTTGGCAACGCTGCTGGGCAAGGTAATTTCAAAATAGCCAAAGAAAGAAATAGCAAAGACAACAAAAATGATGAAGAAGAAAATATTCAAAGGAACATTGGTGGAAATATTATTCAGCACTTCGGGATTCACATCAAACAAATGGAAGGGAAGACTGATCAAAGCGTAGATGAAAAAAATAGAGGCACCATACAAAACCGCATTGGCAATTC
>JAICTW010000224.1 GCA_025936195.1 Flavisolibacter sp. | reverse complement strand
TTGTACATTGAAAGAGAAGATTTCATGGAAAATCCTCCCAAAAAATTTTTCCGTTTGTATCCGGGTGGAATGGTGCGGTTGAAGTATGCATATATCATTCGCTGCGATGAAGTGATTAAAGATGAAAACGGGAAGGTTGTTGAATTGCATTGCACTTATTTCCCTGAAAGTAAAAGCGGGCATGATACATCGGGCATTAATGTAAAAGGAACATTGCACTGGGTGGAAGTAACTAATGCCATCACTGCAGAAGTGCGGTTGTACGACCGCTTATTTAAAGTGGAAGATCCTTCTAGCGAAGAAGGTGATTTTAAAGACTACATTAATGCTGATTCTTTACAAACCATTGCTTCGGCTTATGCCGAACCTGCATTGAAGCATGCACGGATAAATGACCGTTACCAGTTTTTACGCAAAGGATATTTTACATTGGATAATAAAGATACTTACGCAAGACTGGTGTTCAACAGAACGGTTACATTGAAAGATGCATGGGCAAAGGAGCAGAAGAAAGACACGGCCTCTTTAAATCCCTCCGGTGGAAGGACTCCGCAACAGCACAAAACCAAATAGTTCAATATTACTGTAGAAATAGAAAAGCTCTCAACAATTTCATGTTGAGAGCTTTTTATTGTCGTCTAATAAACTAGCCTTGTACACTGATCTCCTTCGTACCGGAAGGGCGCACAGACTCTATTGCTTTGGATTCAATGACTCATTAATCCGATCCAATACATCCTGCAAATGTGCACGGCTGCTGGCATCTTTATACAAAGGCAATGCAGCACGTATTTCACTGGCAAGGCTTCTTAATTGAGCTTTGGCAATGGAAATAGCATCTGTTGTTTTAGGATCAATAGTAGGTCCCTGGTTTCTTCCAAAAAAAGCTACCGTCTGTGCAGGACTTTTATCCGGATTGATCAAATTATCTACTGCTTCCACATAAGCTTTTTGCAAATTTCTTCTGTAAATGTCAATCGGTTGCTTCGTTGCTAATTCACTCCAGATACCTTTTCTCAGATCCGTCATCATCTCTGTAGCTGTGTACGCTTTTGATGGCTCCTCCGCTTCAAAGCGGAACAATTTGTTCAGCGTATTGTAGTTGATCAAACGGTTTAAAGAACCTGATTGCAGACTGCTAATTACTGTAAGCTTATTATCGTTAGTGTAGTCAGCAATATCGTTATCAATAATCCATTTTGGTGTTTTGAACAATTGGTCCTGCAAAAACTGCATGGCCTCTTTTTGTTTAGCCTTCGGAACAAATTCGACAACAAAGCCTCTTTCCTCTGTCATTTTTGGAGTGGTGTAAATGCCGCCAATGTTCTTTGCCACATGCCCCATGTATCTTCCAAACTGTCCTCTTAGCTGGGCATACATTTCAGAAAGATTTGAATAGTCCTTGTTAGACTCGTTTGTCCAGTCGGGGAGCTTCACTAAAATGCGTTGAAGATTTTTGATACCATAATTGCTTGCTTTCACCGCATCATCACCCAGGTCTTCATTTTGTCCGCGTGGATCATCGGGATCGCTTTCTGTACCAAACCAATAACGTTTGTTCTTTAATTTTTCAATTGTTTTTTGGTTCAGCGAAGCCACTTCTTCTTCCGGTGTTACAGATGGCGGCGTCCAGCGATAACCCCATTCAATAGCCCATTTATCGTAATCGCCAATACGTGGGAACAATCCTTTCTCTGTTACATTGTCTTCAGGTTGCGCTACATAATTAAAGCGGGCATAGTCCATGATGGATGGCGTATGACCGTTGGCTTCCACCCATTTTTTATTTCGTAAACTATCTACAGGCACCGTCGAAGAAGAACCCCAGTTGTGACGAAGTCCCAATGTATGTCCCACTTCATGTGAAGAAACAAAACGAATTAACTGGCCCATTAACGAATCGGAAAAACGCATGGTCCTTGCCTGTGGATCTACTGCGGCAGTTTGAATGAAATACCAGTCGCGAACAAGATTCATTACATTGTGGTACCAGTTGATATGGCTTTCTAGAATTTCACCACTGCGTGGATCGTGAACGTGAGGGCCGCTTGCGTTGGCTACATCGGAAGGCTTATAGACAATGGCAGAATAGCCGGCGCCCAATAAATTGAATTCAGAATCGCTTGTTGGCGCCACCTTAGCAACGATTGCATTTTTAAATCCTGCTTTTTCAAAAGCAACATTCCAATCATTCACACCCTGAATTAAATACGGAACCCATTTTTTAGGAGTGGCAGGATCAATGTAGTAAACAATTTGCTTGGCAGGTTCTACAAGCTCGCCACGAAGGTATTTGTCAACGTCTTCAGGTTTGGGTTCCAGTCTCCAACGGGTGATCATACGAATTTGTTCTACGCCTTGAGGGTTGGCATCGAAATCGGTATAGCCGGTTGCAAAATAGCCCACACGTGGATCGAAGTAACGGGGCTTCATCGGAACCTTCGGTAACAGTATCATGGAACTATTCAACTCGAAAGTGGTTGGAGATCCTGCATTGGCGCCACCCATTGATACCGTAAACTGTCCCGGCTGCGCAGGTGGTGTGCGCATGTAGGTTTTTGCAGTTTGAATTTCTACATTGTTAGAAAACGTTTGCGCATCAATGATGTATGATGTCTCTCTCTGATAAGCATTCAATCCCAATGCTCTTTTGATTCTTGCATCAAAGAAAAGAATATCATTATCACCCATCAGGTAATCCGTCATTTCAATAACTGTGCTTTTGGCATTAGTAACTGAATCGGTATGATACGCTGCAACCGGAAAAGCAGCAGCAATGGGCTGAAGATTGGAATTGCGAACCGATTGATACATGCCCGCAGAATCCTTTCCTTGTTCCGTATAAGAGATGCTTCTTAAGAATAATTTGTTAGAAGGACCTTTTTCAAACGTGATCACATTTTCAGAAATTTCATCACCTGCATAACCCAGAAAGCCTGCACGGGCACCTGCGGGAGCTTTTGAAATTCGGTTCACCACAAGGATCTCGCGGTTCAATAAAGAATCAGGAATCTCAAAATAATACTTGTCTTCAATACGATGGATGGTGAGTAAACCTTTCTTTGTTTTGGCATGGTCAGTAATGACCTCGGAGTACGGTTTAGGTCCGGAGTTTTGCGGACGGCTTGCTCCGAACTGCCCGTTAGCCGAAGGAACTTGCCCACCCTGCTGGGGATTACGCTGGGCAAACACCACAGATGAAAATAAAAAGCTGGTTGCCATGGCAACAGCAATGCGACGGTTCATGTGCTATATTTTTTGTTTAGGAAATAATACAACGGTCAATAGAGGCTGGCAATTTACTAAGAAGTCATTTGTTGTTAAGATTTAGTTGCAAACCCTTAACATTTATTAACATGAGTGGAAGGAGGTGGGGATAAGAGGTTCGCTATAACGGAAGAAAACATATTGCATGTTGGCGAATACCCTGCGAATATTTTTGAAGGTTGGAGGAGAAATCTTTGACCGTGATATTGTGAATGATCGAAACAGCGGTGAACCTTGTAAAAGCTAAGAGCTAAAATAGTGAAAGAGGAAAAGAGTTACTCCGGCAATTTTCTTTATTCTCTTAGCATCAACTCATGCTCTGAAGAAGGAAGCCATTCCCAATCGGTCGCCGGGATCATCTTTGCAAATGGCAAGAATGATAATGCCGATGCTTTCGTTGCCGAAGATCAGTTGGGCTTTCTGAATTTCGTATGCGGCTACTTCCAATGCTTTTTCGTGGTATTTGCGAATAGGACTTTTGCCATTAAGTACCGAGGCAAAGGATTGCAGGTATTTGTTTTTTGATTGGTCAATATCATTTTTATCCAGCTCTTTTAATTGTTCACTCGCTGCCATACGAACTGTTCTGCTTTCACTTGATAAATTGTCTTCGGCAAGGCTGTGGAACTGATCACCGATGCGAAGAGCGAAAATGGTGAGGATCAAACTATCTAAAAAATCGTAGTTAATGGCATTGAGTTTTACATCGCGGAAGGTGTACAATCCTTCAATGCCCGAGAGAAGAAGCAGAGGATTTACATTGAGTTCTTGTGACCGTTCTGTTATGGCCTGATAAAATTGCTGTTCGTTCATACGGCTGGGTTAAGGATGAAAATGAAACTGCAAGATTTGTTCCTTTACTGAAATTTCATAACAAACAGTAAAAAAATAATTTTTGCGGTTAATTCTCCAAACGTGTTTTTACAAAAATTTATTTCATTGTATCTTCAATCCTCACCAAAGAAAAGGAGGTATTCATGACATCTACAGAATATTCATGGAAACCTTCGGTTAGTATCGCCTAACCGGGTTGCTCCGTCAAAATATCTGGATCCCGCAGAGTGCGGGAAACAGCCACCAGGAATTTTCTGGTGGCTTTGTTTTTTTAGTGATGATCAATCAAATTATTTCTTTAGTTCCTGCGTGTTATTTTGGATGGAAGTAAGCTTGCAATATGAAAATAAAACAAAGAATTTACCGGATGATAACAATCTATTCTACGGGGAGTGCCACGGTAGATACTATTGAATGTTAGATGCTGCGGTGGACACTCCTCGGGAAAGGCAATTGTTGCACGCAGTATTAGTCATCATCTTTCTTAAAGCCCCTCCGTTGTTTGAGGTCTTCCACAAACTCTTTCTTCCCTTTGCTATAAATAAATACTTTTTGTCCAGTATACTGCTTGTAAATATGTTCTTCCCCCAAGCAAATCTGAATTGTTCCGGTTAGTCTAACATCAGTGATCCCATCTTGATTGAGGTCTTTGTATGTTGGTTTTAAAATGCCGCCCTTAAAAAGCTTGTCATAATACTGGCCATTGACTTCAACTGCGCCGTCCAAATTGTCATCAACAGCTCTTGTCATTATCAACAATCTTTCGGTTCTAGCATTAAGTTCATATAGATAGAAAAAGCCATTGCCTTGATGTGTCTCTCCATAGACTTCAATGAGCGGATTGATCAAACCTTTTAGGGTTATCTGTCTTGCACTACGAATAGATTGTTCAACGGGTACACTGTCGAAGTGACCCTGCCACAGTATTTTGCCGTTCTTGTACTTTACGATGGCCAGCGTTTCCCACCAATCAGGAGCTTGTTGAAGTATAGCAATAAAAAGATCAGGGTCTGATTTACATGGGATGACTTGAACGTCTTTACACTCCGTATGTTGTTTCAGTAACAACTGTTTCAATGACTGACCCTCAGAGGCGGTCCAGATAATTGTTACTAAAAATAAAAGAACGAGTCTCATAAATATTGTGTGCAACGTTAAAGTATTGCTGCAGGTGGGGATTTTATATTGCCCAGCCCCGAACTGCCGCTTGGTTTTGTTTTGCTGATGAAGATAACAAATAGAAGTTTGGCTTTATTCGTCCAGCCGAAAACTGTAGTCGAGTAGCGAAGTGACCCGTCCTGAAAAAAGTTGATTGTTTTGGTTAGTTAATCCTGTTATTGGTTGACTAAGATAATTCATCCTGAATAAGGTTGACTTTTTTGCTGGTTGCTGTGTGCGGCAAAAAATATTTTCGTGCCCTCCATAGCTAA
>JAICTW010000428.1 GCA_025936195.1 Flavisolibacter sp. | reverse complement strand
TTTGAACATCCAGGATAAAAATGTTTTTGATCAGTATCATCAACTGATCGAAGAACTAGTAGAAGAAGGCGTTTTCAATGGACTGAGAGTAGATCATATTGACGGCTTGTTCGACCCCACCACTTATCTCGATAGGCTAAGAGAATTAACAGGAGATGAAACTTACATCATTGTTGAAAAAATTTTAGAACACGGCGAACCCCTAGCGACCTACTGGAATATCCAGGGAAATACCGGTTACGATTTTCTTTCGCTTGTCAATAACATTTTCACCAATAAAGAAAATGAAGCGGCTTTTACAAAATTTTATCGCCAGCTAACTAAAGATTATAAATCCATTCGCCAGCATTTACACGAAAAGAAGTCTGATATACTTTTCAATTACATGCAGGGCGAGTTGGAGAATTTGTATCAGCATTTCCTAAAATTGAACTTAGCAGATAGAAAATATCTTTCTTCCGTTCATCCCGATGATCTGAAAAATGTCATCGCAGAATTTTTGATCCAATGTCCTGTTTATCGGTATTACGGAAATCATTTTCCATTGGATGAACCTGAAACTTCTGATGTTCAAAACATTCTGAATCGCATAAAAAAATCAGGTGCGGTTGATGAAAGAGCTGTTGGCATTCTTGAAAAAGTCTTTCTTCAAAATCCTCAACAAAACAATGAAGATTACAACCACCGTGTAGCATGGTTCTATCAACGCTGTATGCAATTTGCAGGACCTTTAATGGCCAAAGGTGTTGAAGACACGTTGATGTACACATACAACCGCTTCATTGCACACAATGAAGTAGGCGACTCGCCCGAATCCTTTGGTATTACCGCCGATGAATTTCATAATGCCATGATGGAAAGACAGGAAAGCTGGCCGCTTTCATTGAACGCCACTTCTACTCACGATACTAAACGGGGGGAAGATGCTCGTGCACGGCTGAATGTTTTGAGTGATATTCCTGATGATTGGTTCCATGCGGTTACTGAGTGGCAGGAACTAACACAAGGCTTCAGACAAAATAATTTTCCAGATAAGAACGATGAGTATTTGATCTATCAATCACTCGTCGGCAACTATCCAATGCCTGGAGAAGATGAAGACAATTTTGAAGAACGTTTCACTGCTTTTTTACAAAAAGCTTTGCGTGAAGCCAAGCAACATTCCAACTGGACAAAGCCCAATGAAGACTATGAAAATGCAACGAAAGAGTTTGCCAAAAAACTGTTGAACAAAAATGAAGCATTCTGGAAAAGCTTTCAGCAATTCTATTCACAAATCGTTGATCCTGGAATTATCAACTCGCTTTCGCAGGTGTTGTTGAAATTCATTTGTCCCGGTGTGCCAGATACTTACCAGGGCTGTGAATTATGGGACTTGAGCTTTGTTGATCCCGATAACCGCCGTGCAGTAGATTATGAAAAGAGAAGCCAATGGCTGAATGAATTTTCCGAAAAAGAAATAGACCGGAATTTTTTTCAGCAATTATGGGAGAAACGTTACAATGGTAAAATAAAATTGTGGTTAACGCATCAGTTGCTGAAATGGCGCAAAGAACAAAAAGAGTTTTTACAACAGGCGGAATACATTCCTTTACAGGTTGACGGAACCTACAAAAAAAATATTCTTGCCTTTGCACGCAAGCATAAACAAAATATTTTCATTACAGTTGTTCCACTTCATCTTGCCGAAGTAAGCAAAGAACAAGGAAAAGGAATAACTGAGATTGACTGGAAAGACACGGGCATTGTTGTTCCAGGAAAAATAGCAGGAGCTATTGAAAATATTCTTACGGGCAAAAGCTTTGAAGAAAAGATCAGCGTTAAGGAACTCTTCTCGGAACTTCCAATCGCTTTGCTCAAAGCGCAGGTGGAAGAACATAAACGCGGCGCAGGAATTTTGCTGCACATAACTTCTCTTCCATCACCGTTTGGCATTGGCGATATGGGGCCGGAAGCCAAAGCGTTTGCAGGATTTCTATACAGAAGCAAACAACATTACTGGCAGTTGTTGCCTATCAACCCAACAGAAGCAGGACAGGGAAACTCGCCCTACAGTGCTATTTCAAGTAAGGCAGGGAATCCTTTGCTGATTAGTCCGGAGTTACTGGCAAAAGAAAAACTATTAGACGGCAACGAGCTTAATCAATATCATCTGCCGCAGGAAGCCAAGGCCAATTATGCGAAGGCAGAAGAAATAAAAAATCAATTGTTTGATAAGGCCTACCAGAATTTTATTTCAGGAAAATTCACACAACTTCAAAATGAGTTGGAACAATTCTGTGAAAAAGAAAAATCATGGTTGGATGATTTTTCTTTGTATGCGGTTCTGAAAAGAAAGAATGGCGGCAAACCCTGGTACGAGTGGGAAGAAGATTACAAGAAAAGAAATCCCGAAGCACTGCAAAAATTTTCAGAAGCGAACAAAAACGAGATCAGCAAAACAAAATGGCTGCAATTTATTTTCTTCAGGCAATGGCATGATCTGAAGGACTATTGTAACAACATGGACATCCAGCTGATTGGCGATATGCCTTTTTATGTGAGCTATGATTCCGCCGATGCTTGGGCAAACAAAGAAATTTTTGCTTTGGATGAAAATGGAAATCGCACAGGAATGGCCGGTGTTCCACCGGATGCTTTCAGTGCCGACGGACAATTATGGGGCATGCCTGTTTTTAAATGGGATGTATTGAAAGAAAGAAACTATGATTGGTGGATTGAGCGGTTGAAAAAAAATATTGAGCTGTTTGATATTGTTCGCCTCGATCACTTCAGGGCTTTTGATGAATACTGGGAAGTGCCGGCGGGAGAAACTACAGCAAAGAATGGCGAGTGGAAGGCTTGTCCCGGAAAAGACTTTTTTGAAACGGTGCAAAAAGAATTAGGCGAACTTCCATTTATAGCAGAAGATCTTGGCGAGATCACCGAAAGCGTCTATCAACTGCGAGATGCCTTTCGTTTGCCCGGAATGAAAGTATTGCAATTTGCTTTTGGAAGCGATATGCCGCAATCACCGCACATCAATCATCACCACGAACAAAATTTTATTGTTTATACTGGAACGCATGACAACAATACAACGGTGGGCTGGTATAAAACAGAAGCTAATGATGAAATGAAGAAAAGAGTGGGTGTATATCTCGGAAAAATGTTCAACGAAAATGAAATCTATAAAGAGATGGACCGCCTGGCTTATTCTTCAGTTGGAAAAATAGTGATCCTTCCCATGCAGGATGTTTTGGGACTGGACCAGAATGCAAGAATGAACACGCCATCATCAGGAGAAAACAATTGGGGCTGGCGATTGGTGCCGGGACAGGTTTCTAATGAAGCAGAACATCAGCTTAAGGAATGGACTGCTTTGTATGACAGGCAGTAGTTTCGAATATTACTGCAGTTAGCTGTAAAAACAGAATGGGAAAATTTGTTGAGTGTCTTTACGGATTGGCAGTTGCTTTCTGGTTTGGCGAATCCCCTTGGAACGTTTCCAATTTTCAGAGAAACTGCGCTCCCCTTTTCAGAAAGGGGGATGGAAAACACTCCGCATAAGTAGTCGTTCCAAGGGGATTCGCCACACC
>JAICTW010000542.1 GCA_025936195.1 Flavisolibacter sp. | reverse complement strand
ATCACTCTTACCCAATTGATTGTTTTCTTTAACAACAGCATGGAAAGCTCAGCTTTGTGATGACTGTAATCATCATCTTTATAGCTCGTAATATTCATATTGTCGGGTTCGTTGAATAAATCCCAGATCAATACTCTTTCATCATTTTTAAAATGAGAAACAATTCCCTGAACGTAATCCCTCAGTTCATCATATCCCGTTGGGTCATTCAAAATATCGTAACCCGGACATTGCACCCAGCCCGAATTATGAACGTTTAGCTTCGGCTCAGGCTGCTTACCAAGTTTTGGAAAAGGATCCCAAACTGAATCAAAGAGTACCAGCATGGTTTTGATTCCATGCTTGTGTGCAATGCTTAGAAAAAGATCAATGCGATTCAAAAAACCTTCGGCATTTTCCTGCCATAATAAAGTGTGAAGAAAAACACGAACCGTGTTAAACCCAAGGCTTGCGGCCATTCCCAACTCTTTATCAATGAGCTTTGGAGAGAAGGTATTTTCCTGCCACATCTCTAATTGATTAATGGCATTGCCCGGAATGTAGTTGCATCCTACAAGCCATCCGTTTTTATCCATCCATTCTTGTGCTTTGGAAACAGGCCAGCGGTTGGCTAGTTCGGCGTCATGCTCTATAAAAGGCACGGTTAATTTAGAGGTTAACATACAGTATAGGTTATTAGATTTTTTGGTTTTACCGTTACGGAATTTAGAGCCAAAATAATAGCAAACGATTAAAAAAGAAAACCTCAATTCGCTAAAAAATAAAATTTATCGTTGAATTCAGGTATAATGAAGATGAAAGTCAAGGCCTCATTTTGTATAGATTTGCAACTTTAAAAACCGGATCACATTCTTATCATTTCAAGAAGAAAAAATGGCAATTAACCAATTGATGAGGGAAAAAGTTTTGCAGGATTTTCAAAGAAATTTCAGTAAGGAACCAATTATTGTCAGGTCGCCGGGACGCGTTAATATTATAGGTGAGCACACCGACTACAATAATGGATTTGTGCTTCCGGCAGCAATTGACAAAGCAGTATATGTAGCCGTGTGTGCAAGAAACGATGAAGCCATAAAATTGTATTCGGGAGAATTTGATGAGAGTTTTGAAACTTCTTTGCGTGAGCTAAAACCAACTGACAAAGTTTGGCCCAATTATATTTTAGGTGTGGCAGACCAATTACTAAAAAGAGGCTATTCCATAAAGGGATTTAACCTTGCTATTGACGGCGACGTTCCTATTGGTTCGGGATTGTCTTCTTCAGCCGCAGTGGAATGTGCCACCGCTTTTGCATTGAACGAGCTTTTTCAACTGAACATTTCTAAAATGGATATGGCGTTCATTGGACAAAAAGCGGAGCATGAATTTGCCAAAGTGATGTGTGGAATTATGGATCAGTTCGCCAGCGTATTTGGCAAGAAAGATCATGTTATTAAACTCGATTGTCAAAGTTTAGCCTATGAATACCTGCCGTTCAAATTAGAAGCGCACAAAATTCTTTTATTGAATACGAATGTTAAACATTCCTTGGGGTCTTCTGAATACAACACCAGAAGAACACAATGTGAACAGGGCGTTGCATGGGTAAAGGAACATTATCCTGAAGTGAATAGTTTGCGTGATGTTACCATGGAAATGCTTCATCAATATGTAGAGCCGAAAGATTCATTAATTTATCGGCGATGTAAATATGTTGTAGAAGAAATACAAAGATTACTTGCGGCCTGTGAAGATTTAAAGATGGGTGATTTGAAAGCATTGGGACAAAAAATGTTCGAAACGCATGATGGATTAAGTAAGGAATACGAAGTGAGTTGTAAGGAATTGGATTTTTTAGTGAACGCCGTTCGCCATAATCCGGATGTTATTGGCGCCAGAATGATGGGCGGGGGATTTGGCGGCTGCACGATTAATATTGTGAAGGATGAAGCAATCGAATTGCTCATACAAACTCTGGAAGAAAGTTACCGGGAAAATATGGGAAGAGAACTAACGCCTTATGTTGCTCAAATTGAAAACGGAACTTCCCTGCTTACGTGAATTCTTTAAAGCCTTCAACTTTCTACTGAAAATTTATAAATAGTTGTTGAACGGAATGTCTCTCCCGGCTTTAAAACCGTTGATGGAAATTCAGGATGATTAGGCGAATCGGGGTGATGCTGTGTTTCCAGGCAAAATGCTTCACGGCGATAATCTTTTAAACCGTATTTGATTGTGTTGTCGCCCTTCAAATGATTACCTGTATATAATTGCATTCCGGGTTCATCGGTGATCACCTGCATTGCAATTCCGCTTTTGTCTCCAACAACAGTGGCAACTGTTCGCAATCCTTCTCCATTTAAAACA
This sequence comes from Flavisolibacter sp., assembly GCA_025936195.1. Next base: position 690 of record JAICTW010000542.1, on the reverse strand, counting down.
TAATTGTGATCGTAACCTTCGCCAAATTTTAATTGTTCATTGTCCTCATTGATGTTCTCACCAATTCTTTTTTGTGTTCTGAAATCAAATGGCGTGTTCTTCACCGGAAAAATGCCTGTCGGAATTATGGTTTCATCAACGGGAGTGTAGTTGTCTGCACTGATTTGAAGCAAATGGTTTTCTATGGTTCCTGAACCCTGTCCATTCAAATTAAAGAAAGGATGCGAGGTAAGATTGAGAATTGTAGTTTGATCGGTTGTGGCCTCATAATTAATGATGAACTCGTTTTTATCAGAAAGTGTGTAGGTAACCGAAACATTCAGATTGCCCGGATAATTTTCTTCACAATCTTTTGAAAAATAAGAAAGCCTGATTCGGTTATCTGTCGCTTCTTCAATTTTCCAGACCTGGTTATTAAAACCTTTTGGTCCGCCATGCAAATGATTGGGAGGAAGATTGACAGAAAGCTGATATGTCTTTCCATTTAAAGAAAACTTTCCTTTGCCAATTCTGTTGGCGTAGCGGCCAACAATGGCACCATAATATTTTTCAGTAGCATTCAAATAACCTTGCAAACTGTCAAAGCCGGCAACAACATCAGTGGGCTGATCATTTTTATCGGGAACAAGTAAAGCGACAATCCTTGCTCCATAATTCGTAATGGCAGCTTCTACATTGTTTTCGTTCCTT
>JAICTW010000479.1 GCA_025936195.1 Flavisolibacter sp. | reverse complement strand
TTCCCCTACTACATCAATAAATTTTTCCAGGGGGAAATCCAGTTGCGCACTTAGTTCACCAATAAATCCAGATGAGATTTGGGGAGGAAAAATCATGTCTATTTGATTCAGCGCAAGTCCTTCCCGCTGCAACAAATCCCCAACAAGAAGCACAATGCAAGCAATATATTTTTCCTCAAGATCAGCATCTTTCTCAATATTCAGGCAGATCTTATTATCCGCGGTACAACAATATGTAGTGTATGCTTCGAGAGATTCTGGATGATAATTAAACAGAATGCGGGAAAAACCCTTACCCTTTATTGGATGTGCATCCAGGATAATTGCTGACGCAGTTTCACACACTCCAACCAATTTATCAGGAAACAAACCGGCGTTGTTTTCAATTTCCGAGGCAACAATCATGGATGTCTTGCATTTTCCTCCTTCGATCATTTGTTGTGCAACATAACAGGCATTCAGGAATCCAATCGAACCATTAAAAATATCAAAGGCAAGTGTTTTTTGGTTTTCCGGATCTGATATGGTGGCATTCATCTCTAATTTTCCAGCCAACAATGAGGCGATAGCTGGTTCCATAAGATATTCACTGCGATAAACACCGCTATGTATTAATAGCCCGACATCGTTGCACAAATAGGAGGATTTTTCCAGGCAATTTATCGCTGCGCTATGAAGTAATTCCACGGAATTCTTATTTTTAATAGCTTCTTGTGAAATCGTTCCCACACTTTCAATTCGAATTCCCGGAGCACTAATATGGGTAACCGAACCAGCATACTTACTGATAGTCTTCATAGCTTTACGTTCTGGCGGTGATGCCATCTGACGTAACCGATCCGGCAAATCATCGAAAACGTACAACGCAGTACCAATAGTGAGACCGGAAGCAGCGACGATAAAAATCACTTTATCACCAGACTGAATTTTATTGTTATGAATATGATCGGATATGGCAATGAAATGCGAGGTTGAAGCAGTATTTCCGCGCTGCTCAAGATTGTTGATCGTGTTGCCATCATGGCAAATCTCCTTTTTCAGCAAATGGTTGATCTCCTGCCTTGCACTATTCATTGTCATAGTAGACGTTTGATGCATGATCAGGTGGTGAAAATTATCGGCTGGCCACCCAGCCGATTGAAGCACATACAATGCATTTTTTGCACCGAATTTAATAGCAGCGTCTGTCATGTTAACCGAATCGGTAATCATTGTCCATCGACCTGTTTCTGTGGTTTTACCGATACAATAGGAACTGTAGCGGCCCAGAGTTTGAAGTTGTATCTCATGAAAACCGGTCTGTGTATCTAATCCTTTTTCGAGAATCAGGGCAGTGCCGGCATCACCTAATGTCAAACAGGCAAGCCTTGGATCCATAAAACTTTCGATTTCTTTTTGAGCGGCTTTGGTGAGGAACGTGATATATTCACCACTAACAACCATTCCCCTTCGGATTGCCCCTGTATCCAATAAAGCGTTAACAATGTAAATCCCGGTAAATATTCCTGCGCAGGCATTGCTGATATCAAAGACTATTGCCTGTTCGAAGCCAAAATGTTTCCTTAGCTTGATAGATGTGCTGGGCTCAAATGCCATAGATTCCGGGCCGTCATATCTTGAGATATTACAACAAATAAGAAGGTCAATATCCGCGGGATGATATTTTGATTTTTCCAGGCAGTCAGCAACAGCCTTCTTTGCCAAATCAATAGAAAATTCATACTGGCCAGCCATTCGCCTACTTTTAATGCCCGATATTTTTTCGAGAGGAAAACGGATCTGTTTTTTACAACCCTGCAATATCTCATTCGTAGAAAATGATTCTTGTGGAAGGTAAACTCCTAAGCTTTCAATTACTGTGTTTGTATTGTCACGCATATTTTATCGGGAATCAATATTTCAATTACTACCTTATGAAACCAAAAAGTTTCTCTGGCTCTATATAGAGACTTATTCTGGATAGCTGTTGACTCAAGCGATTGAAGATGTGCTGGTACAGAATTCCTGATTCGACTCCAAATGCGCGGAAAGCCTGAATTAAATGGTGATCTTCAGTTTTGTTCCCATAAACAGCCTTCATCATCCTCTTTAATGATATATTATTTCGGAACCGTTCTACTCTATTGCCTTTTCGAAAAAGCTCATTGTACATTGCGACACACAAATCCATATGCCTTGTTTCATCCTGCATGGAGATAGTTTTACAAATACTGCAGAATAATCCATCTGGCATGTAATCTTCATTACCAAAAAATTCAAGATAGGCTGCTCCTATTGCTTCCACGATCACAGCGAGAAATAATCCCGTTCCAGGCATAAAACGGGCAAGCCACATATAACGATTGGCACCCTTTATAAGTATAGGTGAAATATATTCCCTGGCGTCCAACTTTTCTACCAGGAAACGCCGAAAAGTAGCAGAATGCTTTGCTTCATCATTTATAAATGTTGTCATCGCTTCCTGTATCTCCCGATAACGTTTATAATGAATGATTCCCATTGTTAAGGGAGCAATAGCACTTTGCTCCACTACCAGGGCATGGTTTGCAATATCTTTGAGTCCACGGAGTTGTCGTTTTAAAATCAAATCCTTTAACCGAAATATATCCGTTGCATCACTGGGTATATTATTATTCTGTAAAGTCTGGTAAAGCAGTTCCCGTGTATCTTCCAAATCAGCCAACAGCCGCGGTTCAATTAACTTAAACTCTTTACTGATTTTCGTTTTTAATTGTTTCGTTTCTATTTTGCATTTTGCTTTAAGTTGTTGGTATTCTCTTTGAAGCTGATTTATTTGATAAGTCAACTGAGATAATTCCGAGACTTGTTTCTGGCGTTCAGCATCTGTTTCCAGATGTTTAACCCTTGTTCCTTCCCTGAAGAATCCCAGTCGCTGCTGTTCACGTAAGTCCAATAACTCTCTTTGAAGAATTTCTAACTGATCTTTCAACTTTGAATTAGACAATTGTAAATTCTTTAATGGTAATTGAATCGATAAAGCCTGATGAATTGTTGTTTTGTCGAATGGGATACATTCTCCGATATCTTTCAAGGCATCTTCCTCTAAGGGAAGTTGACCTTGCTGAACCTGTTCTATTTTGCGCTCAAGATTGTTTTTTATCATAGGCAATATCATAAACATCACCTTTGAAAAGTCCGCCGGGCTTAGGTTTTCCAGATTCTCTTTCAGGTTATTATGCACAGACTGATTCCAATCAAATTTTGTTTCCTTGTTCCAATATTTTTCCGCGCAATCCTTCGTATATTTTGTAAAATCGTGTGTAGGAGTAATGTAGTAATCCGGTAGCCCTTTGTTAACGTTTTTTCGAGGTGATTGTTTATTAAGATTATACACTATTTAT
>JAICTW010000092.1 GCA_025936195.1 Flavisolibacter sp. | reverse complement strand
GAAAAGGTTTAAAAAAACAATATTGCAGATTGCACTCGCAACATCTGCTATGCTGGGATTAAATGCTCTTGCATTGGCCCAGGCAAATCCTATCGAAGGAGTTTGGCTCAATGAAGAGAAAGATGCCAAGATACAGATATATAAAAGCTCTGACGGTTTGTTTTATGGAAAGATCATCTGGCTAAAGGAACCAACTGAAAATGGCGCAGCCAAACTGGACAAAAACAATCCGAAAGAAGCAAACAGAAAACAACCCATTCTCGGTCTGGTCATACTGAAAAAATTCGAGAGAGATGGTAACTCCTACGAAGATGGAACAGTATATGATCCCAAAAACGGCAAGACCTACGATGCCACTATTACTTACAAAGGCAATACACTCGCTTTGCGGGGTTATGTAGGCATTTCACTATTTGGCAGAACAACCACATGGGAAAAAACTCATTAACAAACGAATAAACAATTCACTATCCATTTAAAACAAACGCCCCTATGGAATTAGCAATAAGCCCCAACTTTTGGAAGTATAAAATTTTTAAAAACGCCAAGGAGAGGGATTTTAAAATAGCGGAGTATCTTGATGAAACAGCAAAGGAAGCAAACAACCTGGCCGAGGTTTGGGAAACCGTGATAAATTTGGTGTTATCTGACGGGGCTGCGGAAGTGGAAAATAATACAAGCTGGCTTCGCCTTATAGAAAGGCCCGAGTGGACCATTTATTCGAGTGAAATTCCTAAATCAAAACTCGAGCGTTTTTTTGAGCGTTTACAAGCCTTGTTTATAAGAAATCAGCGAAGTGGCTGTGATTTTGTCATTTGCAAAATAGGTTCTATCCTCCAAAAGCGCAGGCTCGCAGTAGAGATCATTGAAGACGAACTCAAAAGAATGAAAGAAGCGAAGCTTTTAAATAAGCAAAACAATATTAGCGATGAGATTAGTCTTAAGGATTCCATTCTGATCATGAATGGTGAAGTAGCTGCGATCAATAAACTTGCCGGGGAATTCAGGGCCAGTTTGATAAAGCCGGTGAAAAGAGAGACTAAACTTTTCTTCAATTTTAATAGGATGATCTTCCTCAGAAAAATTACTGAAGAGCACCTGCTGAAAGAATTTAGACAAAGATATGTGAGTGCTTCCGGGCTTGACGTGCCTTTGGAATTTTTAGGAAGCAGAAAGGTGTACGCAGCCTTCAATTTTAGAAACCGGATGTGTGGGGGCTTTGTGCTTGGAAGTATCAATCCTTATCGCACTGTTGAGGTTTTTGCCGGTGAAGCCAGCAAGCCTGAACTATATCAGTTTATTGAAGGTACCAGTTATTGCGAATTGAATTGCTTCTGGCTTTCCGTAAAAAGCAGAAAAGGTTTTTGGGGGTATTGGTTCTGGCTTCTATTTGCTTTTAAGGTGAGTATGCAAAAGGAAAAAATGCTCATTTATGGTACCATTGCCAAAAGTTTGGCTGATATTTATGGCTATCCCAGGAAATCAAAACTACTACACTCCGAGCAGATGATGTTCGATGGTAAAATGCGGAATAGCTGGATATTTATTGGCGCCAGAACAGATTTTTTTGTAGGCGTGTTGGAAACCTTTATTTATAAGTTCAAAAACAACGGAAAAAGGCCGGTCAGGTACAAACGCGTATCTGTTGCCGGAGTTAATTAATCTGCAAACAAAATCCTATGGAACGCATTATTACTTTGTCAATTTTGGCTGTAGCGAACCATGTTATCGTATTTGGCTTTATCTCTTTATACAAATCCAGGAAAATTAGGCGAGTATATAATCTTCAGGCGGATCAGGAGCAATTACGAGAAGAACTCAACAATTCGTGGCTTACCTCACCTCTGCATTCCGCATTGATAGGACTTGCCCTTTACAGTGGCTTACTAGTTTCCACCGAAGAGACATGGTGGCGCTTCTCTTATACATTCCTGATCGTATTCGTATGGACGGAGATCTGGCATTATTTCTCACACCGTGCTATGCATCACAAATCACTCTTATGGATACATAGGGAGCACCATAAATCGAAAGTGACCAATCCAATCAGTTCTATTTCTTTTTCATTTTTGGAAAAATTGATCTTTTCTGTGGGAATTGTCGGTCCTGTTTCACTTCTTTCCTGGGTGACTCCGATTTCGTTTTATGGTATAGTAGCTTATTACATTTTTTACTTTATTACCAACACCCTGGGCCATTCGAATTTTGAAATCCGTGAACCTGGTTATGCCACCACATGGATTGGTAAAGTAATTAATACACCTACTTACCATGCCATGCATCATGCCCGATATGTGAAGAATTATGGCCTGATCACCTCCACCCTTGACCGTTTGTTCAATACTATGTGGGAAGATTATGATAAGGTGCAGACCCGTGCGGCATCGGAACAGCCTTTAAATAAATTGTCTGAAAGACTAATGCCTAAAAAAATAATTTTACAAAAAACGGATTCGACAGCAGTTGTGGTCAAATAAGTTTTAGTCCTGGAGTTGCGTCAGGGCATTGGTGATGATATCCTTTGATGATTCAATTCGTGATAACAGAACATCAATTTCGTCCTGATAACGTAGCATGTCTGCCTTAGTAGTGCAATTGACCTGAAGTTCCTGGATCTTTTGTGTGACATCTGTCAGTCCTACGTAGCTGAAGCCAGGTTTTTGTTTATGTATGTGGCGTTGAAAATGCTCCACGTCCTGGTCTGCGATGCTTTGTTTTAACGCCTCGAGGTTGCCCGGCAGATCGACGAGGTATTGCTCAAAGATGATCAATGCAGTTTCCGCATCATTGGCATAGGCTGCATCCAGAAAATCTGTATCCAGATCTTTCATATTATGGAAAATGCTATCACTCATCAGCTATTCAGAAAGGTGAATTGGAAAATTAGGGTTTATTATGATTCAAAACAAATAGAGGGGAATTGCCTGAACAGATCTGCATAATTCCTGTGTATTGCAATTATTAAATTCAGTTGCTATTTTACATAAAATTCTGCCGGACTCATATCCGGCGCCAACGAAAACTTTATCCAATGTTCGCAAGTCCAAAACCACACTCCATTTCTACAGCTGTATTAGCTTCAGTCCTCATTTCATAGAGACAGTCCCGGCTTTTTGTTCAATGAACAAATACTGCGACAATAGTTTAACAATTATCAAATGACCGTTATCTGAAGCTAATATGGAGAAGTTCTACAAAAAAATAATGAACCTTGGCGTTTATGCCGATATGCCCGTCTATGAAATGCAGCGGGTACGCTTTTCAAATTTCATTGGAATGTTCTGCCAATCCTTTTACGTACTATATGTGGGGCTTGGCTTTCTACTGAAATCTCCTTTTTTGATCATTACCACGCTGCTCATGCTCATCACCGGTGTGTTCGGGTATTGGTTAAATCATGCCCGCTATTATAATCTGGCCAGGTCCATGTTTATCACCTCGTTCAGCTTACTGCTTTTCTTTATTTGCAACACCCTGAACATGGGCTTTTATTTCGTCTTCTTTTATTTTCCAGCCTTCATTGCTTATACACTTTATTATGACCTGGAGAACGATCTTCCCAATGCACTGATCAACTTGTCAGTATCAGTAAGCTGCGCAGTCTGTGCCTTTGTGCTGCCGCACCAGTATTTCATGGCCGAAAATATAGATGAGAAATGGTTTCCGTTGATCAGCACCCTAAACTACTTTCTTTCCTTCGCTATCACCATCATCTTTGTGTTCTTTGCGGTATTCCATATTAATAAAAGCGGAAGACAGTTGGTAGAAGTATGGCAGGAAGCGGAGCGACAGAAACAGGAACTTCTTGAAGCAAAGGCCAAAGCAGATAGTGCTGCACTGGCCAAGTCGCGTTTCCTTTCCAATATGAGCCATGAAATGCGAACACCTTTGAATGGCATTATCGGAACGGTAAATCTGATGCTTCAGGAATGCTATCTGCCGGAACAACAACAGAATCTTAAAGTATTGAAATATTCCTCAGAGCACATGCTGAGTGTGGTTAATGACGTTCTCGATTTCAGTAAAATTGAAGCCAACAAAATGGAGCTGGCTGTTGACGAGTTCAATCTTAAAAATGTATTGGATAAAATTTACACTGTCTTTAAAAATCAGTTCGACTCGAAGAACGTACGTTTCCAAATGAATGTTGATCCCGTGCTCGACAAATATTTTAAAAACGATGAAACGAGGTTAAAGCAGGTACTGACCAATCTGATCGCAAATTCATATAAGTTTACTGAAAGTGGAAGTGTTGAGATCACTGTAAAAGTGGAGAGTTCCGATAGCGAAGCAGCCTTGGTCTATTTTGCAGTGGCAGATACCGGCATCGGCATGACATTGGAACACCAGCAAACCATCTTTGATGCTTTCAATCAGGCTGAAACTTCCACTACACGTCGTTACGGCGGCACAGGACTGGGTTTGACCATCAGCAAGAAAATTGTTATGAAGATGGGCGGTGACCTGAAATTGCGTAGTGAAAGGGGCAAAGGTTCCTGCTTCTATTTCACCATCATGATGCCGTTTGTACAAAACAAGAAGTCTTTTGTTAATGAGAACAATGTCAGCGTACTTCCCGGTTTAAAAGGCACCAGAGTTCTGGTGGCCGAAGACAGCTCGGTCAATATGACCATCACCTGTAAGTTCCTGCAACGCTGGGATGTGATTATACACGAAGCAGTGAATGGACAGGAAGCGGTGGAATTATTCAGAGAGAATGAATATGATCTGGTACTGATTGATCTTGACATGCCAATTATGGATGGCTACGAGGCATTGACTGAAATTCGAAAGATAAATCAGAATATACCAGCTATTGCCTTTACAGCAGCCGTGCTGCCACACATGAAAGAATTCCTTACCGAAAAAGGATTCAATGACTTTCTGCCAAAGCCCTTCAGGCCCGAGGACCTGCACAAAAAAATATCGAGATACAGGGGGGAATAGGCTGACAACTGTGTTGCTGATAAGTAAGCACAGAAATCAGTATTCAGAATAAACCACTTCAATATTTGGCTTCGTTCTATTATTCTGCTTCTATATGCTCCCAATATAATGCGATGGTCAATCAGACATTATTATTAAAATCAGACAAGAGAAACTGCGCTTTTACTCTGTATACCCGGAATCACTGAATAACAATTTTCACTATGCGGTGATTACCCTGGTCTGCCACGTATAAATTCCCATGTGGATCAATTGTTATCCCCGATGGACTAAAAAGACGGTCTGTTGCACCATTATTATTCCAGGTGGTAAATAAAGTACGCACCTTTCCGTCTGGAGTTAATTTACGAATGAGCCCGTTACCTGTGTCAGCTATGTACATATTTCCCTGTGCATCAAAAACCATTGAGTTCGGACCGTAAAATTTAGCGGAAGCAGCATTATCATCTGCATATCCACGTGTTGACCCGGCTATCGTGCTAACCACATCGGCTGGTGTTATTTTACGAATTCGGTCATTACCCTGATCTGCTACATACACATTTCCCTGACCATCTACACAAATCCCAAAAGGTGAATCAAACTGTGCGATGGCTCCATTTCCGTCCATATTGCCACGCAAACCATTTCCTGCTAAAATACTAATGCCACCTGATGGTGTCACTTTGCGAATTCGATAGTCTCCGGTGCAACCAACGTAAATGTTCCCTTGAGTATCTACGGAAATTCCATAAGGCTCAGGAATAGAATTTGAAGTTGTAGTTCCTGTATAATAGTTCCCATCACCTGCTAACGTGCTGACAACTCCGGAAGATGTAATTTTCCGAACCCGGTTGTTCTGACCAGCTACGTAAATATTGCCCTGTGCATCACCAGCTAATCCAATGGGAAATCTGAATTCCGCAGATGTTCCGGAACCATCCATATAACCAACTGTACCATTCCCTGCAAAAGTGCTTACCACACCGGAAGGAGTAATCTTGCGAATGCGCTGATTGTTTTCATCCGTTACAAAAATATTTCCCTGCGCATCAGCATATATATTCCATGGGCGATTAAATTCTGCCTGAGCACCATCCCCGTCCCTGAAACCTGCTGTGCCGTCACCTGCCAGAACTGTAACAATTACCGTTGCGCCTGGTGGTGGTTGCTGTTGTTGCTTATAATAAATCGCATACACATCTGCTCCCTTTCCATTCTCTTTCACTTTTACTTTCACAGTAAGTGAATCTGCCCTGATGGCATAGGATGGAATGAGCAATGATATACTTGTATTACTCCAGGAAAGTATAGTTGGATCAGGTGTAAAATGAGTGTTTGTATTGATGGAATCCCAAATCTCCACCACTGAATTTTGCGATTGTGTCCCAAAATATTTTCCTGCAATGGAAACAGTATCGCCCCCACCAAATGAATGGGGTCTTGTATGTGATGTTGTAATATCAGTGATGACGGGATCGTTCACAAAACGATAAGCATCACTTTGCAAGCCTGATGAAGCAACTATAAAATCAAGAGCATTTGACGAAAGATTTTTATCAACTTCATCTTCATTCAACATGACCTTGTCGCCAACCGGCGGATCGTTATAAGGCTCGCTTCCGGCACGATAAATTGCCGTTATTGGAATAGCAGAACCATTTGCCATCACAGAAATTGCCGTATCATTAGCAGAAAGATTTTCTACCGCCAGTAAATAGTGCGGGTGTTCACTGCTTACCCATGTATCTCTATACACCTTGGTAATGACTGGCTTTTGCTGATACGTGTAATAAACTGTGTTGGATGTTTTTCCATTTACAATAAGCACAACAGGTACTTTGCCTGCTGCATGTTGAGGCGGCGCAACAATTAAACTGGTATCGGAAAACAATTGAAGCGAAGCAGCAATGTTATCAAACAAAACAGAAATTTTATTCCTGTCTGTACCAAAATGAAGGCCTTTAATCGTTACTGAATTCATTGTATAATCCCATCCTGCTTCAGGAGTAATTTGTGTTATTGCAGGTTCATCTTTTTGTACGTAAGTAAAGGTTGGCCCATCAACCGTTTTTCCTCTGACAGAAACTGTAATGATACCTGACGAATTGTTGGCAGGAGCAAACACCTGAATACTGGTATCTGTAACCATTTTTATCTGCGCCGGTTTTCCATTAAACCAAACCGTATCTTCTGTTAGGATGAGGCTATATCCTTTTCCACTAATGTTTACCAACGTGCCGGCTTCGCCAATGTTTGGAATAATTTTGTCAACGGATAAATGATAGCTTGTTTCCGTGTCATTTGTTTTTTTACATTGGAAAAAACAGATGCTAATTAAGATTATCAGCAAAAGGTTCAACCGGAAGATCTGTCTCATAAATTATTTTTTATCCGTTGCGATCGCCAACAAAATGAGTGATCAGCTATCAATAATGAGTAGCATCCTGCCTTATCAACTCCCTGCTATAAGTAAAGCTTCACACATGCACGAACTCATTAGCTGTTACTGATCATTCAGTACTTCAATGGTTTTGATTTCACTCAATGCAGATTCGTTTCCATTTGTGTACACAGCTTTTATAGTATAACGGTAACTGCCAGCTGAAATTTTTTCTTTAAAGTTGTCAGCATCGCCTTCAATGGTTCCTGCCATTCTAAATCCTGCATGATCTTTTTCTTTATACAAAACATAATAGCTCACTTTATCTTTTGGCGCCGTCCATTGCAATAAGATCTCTTTATTTTCTTTTACCCTCACATCAAAATTTTGTATGCGGCCTTCATAGCCTTTGTTGTATTTATACACCTGCAGGGGAAACGACCGTTCAGAATTCAATCCACTGCTATCCATCGTTTCAATGGAATACTGATAAATGTGTTTAGATTCTGCAGTTTCATCAGTATAGCTGCTATCATTTGCAGAAAGCCGCGCAATCAACTCCCACAAATTCGAGCTGTCTTTTTCACGATACAATTTTTGGAGCGCCGCATCTTCACTGGCACCTGGATACCAGCGAAGCACAATGCCGCTATCTGTAACATTAAATGAATGAAT